>QKAI01000281.1 GCA_003246505.1 Spirochaetaceae bacterium
CGACGACAGCCTGATCCGCGATCCCTGGGGCATCGCCATCTATCAGTGGGACTACGACGGCCGGGGAAACCGGATCGAAGCGCGCTGCTACGACGGGTGGGAGAGCCTCAGCGAGGACACACGGGGCATCGCCCTCTACCGCTGGGACTACGACGAAGTGGGGCGGATGACCGGGGAGCACCATTACGACGCCGCGGGAAGCCTGGCCGAAGACAGCCAGGGCATAGCCCGGCTGACCTGGAGCTACGACGGGGAGGGCCACCGGATAAGGCAGGAGCAGTACGGCCTTTACGGTCAGCTCCGGGCGGACCGGTCCGGGGTGGCTGTGTACCACTGGGACTACGACCGGTACGGCAACGTGCTGGAGGAGTCCTACGGGGGCATTGACGGGCGGCCCGTGGAAAACAACGGGGGCATCGCCCTCTCCCGCTGGGAGTACGACAGCGACGGGACCCCCCTGGCTTCTATCAAACTGAACAGGAACGACGAACCCCATGAATAAATATTTCGCCGCCGTACCCCGCCATCTGGAAGATCTCGCCTCCCGTGAGGCGGAGCAGGCGGGGGGCGCCAACATCGCCCTGACGCGGGGCGGGGTCTCCTTCGAGGGGGACCTGGCCGCCGCTTACCGCTTCTGCCTCTGGTCCCGCATCTCCTCCCGGCTCCTTCTGGAGATCGGAAGGTGGGAGGGTACCGAGGAGGACCGTTATTACCGCTACCTGCTGGAACTCTCCTGGGAAGGGCTCTTCACCTCCGAGGACGGTTTCCTCTGCGACATGACCGGTTCCGGGAAGCCTCCCTTCTCGGACCGTTTCGCCCTTCTCAAGCTCAAGGACGCCATTGTGGACCGGTTCCGGGAGCAGACGGGAAAACGGCCCTCCGTGGACAGGGAGAACCCCTCTGTCCAGGTGGAGTGCCACAGGAAGAACAGCGAATACACCTTTTACCTGGACCTTTCCGGGGACAGCCTGCACAAGCGGGGCTACCGCCGGGACAAGGGGGAGGCCGCCCTGCGGGAGAACACCGCCGCCGCCTTCCTCATCCGCTCCGGCTGGAGCGAACCCACGGACAGGGCCTTTCTGGACCCCATGTGCGGCAGCGGCACTCTGTGCATTGAGGCGGCCATGATCGCCAGCGACCGGGCCCCCGCCCTGGAGCGGACCCGCTGGGGCTTCCGGGGATGGAAGGGGCACCGGGAGGACCTGTGGCAGGAGACGGTGGAGGAAGCCCGGGGCCGTTACGAGAGGGGACTGCCCAAGATGGGGCCCATCCTGGGCTGCGACCGGGACGGGGAGTCGGTGCGCAAGGCCCGGTCCAACTTCAACCGGAGCGGCATGAAGGGGGTGCGCTTCGAAGAGATTCCCCTGGAAAAGCTCAAGGTTCCCTCCGATATGGCCGGGAAGACAGGGCTCATCGCCGTGAATCCCCCCTACGGCATCCGCCTGGAGGAACGGGTCGGCCTGGAAGGACTCTACCGCAAACTGGGGGAGTTCTACCGGACCCAGCTCCCCTCCTGGCAGCTTTCGGTCATCACCCCGGACAAGGAGCTGGGCATGGCCGTGCAGCTCCGGGCTTTCCGGGAGAACAAGCTGGACAACGGGGGCCTTCCCTGCCTTCTCCTCCACTTTCGGGATCCGGAGAACAGCCGGCTCCATACGGTGCTCAGCCCCCAGGCGGAACAGTTCAAGAACCGCCTATCGAAGAATGTGAAGCGCCTGGGCAAATGGGCCCGGAAAAACGACGTAACCAGTTACCGCCTTTACGACGCGGACCTTCCCGACTACAACTTCGCCCTGGACTGGTACGAGGGGCGGTGGATGCACTTCCAGGAGTACGCCCCCACCGCTCAGATCGACCATGACAAGGCGGAGAAGCGGGTAAAGGAGGGCATCCAGGCCATCTGCGAGGTACTGGATATCGAAAGGTCCGCCGTCTTTGTCAAAACCCGCCGCCGGCAGAAGGGAGCCGCCCAGTACGGGAAGGGGGAGAACCGGGCCCCCGCCGTGAAGGGGGAGACGGAAAAGGTCATCGCCCGGGAGTCGGGATCCCTCTTCCTGGTCAACCTCTCCGACTACGTGGACACGGGGCTCTTCCTGGACCATCGGCCCGTGCGGAAATGGATACGGGACAACAGCGCCGATAGGGATTTCCTGAATCTCTTTGCCTATACGGGGAGCGCCACGGTCCTGGCCGCCGCCGGCGGGGCCCGGTCCACCACCACCGTGGACGGTTCCCGCACCTACACCGCCTGGGCTCGGGAGAACCTGGCCTTCAATAAACTTTCTGGGGAGAAGCACCGCTTTTTCTGCGACGACTGCTTTACCTGGCTGGAAAAGGACCGGGGGGGCTATGACCTGATATTCCTGGATCCGCCCACCTTCTCCAACAGCAAGAGCGGGAAGACCACCTTCGACATCCAGAAGGACCATGTGAGGCTCATCGATCTGGCCCTGGCCCGGCTGAAGCCCGGGGGCACCCTGATCTTTTCCAATAACTTCCGCAAATTTCAAATGGAGTTTGCCAGGGAGGGATACGGGATGGAAGAGGTTACCTCCTGGAGCGTGCCCGAGGATTTCAAGGGCAGCAAGGGCATACACCGGTGCTGGTTTATCTCCTCTCCCGGCAGATAGTGCATCCCAGCACGTGGACCTGGGTCTTTCCCGGTTTCTGGAAGACCCGGGCAATCACGTAATCCTCCGGGCCCAGGCTCTCCTTGCAGTAGGGGCAGATCCGCCCCGAGCCTCCCCGTCCGCCCTTGTCCGGATGGCCCTGATAGCAGCGGGGGCAGCCGAAGATATGCATGAGCCCGTCCGGTTTTCCCGGATAGAGGTGGGAGTGGACCCTCTCCCCCGGATTCAGCCACTCCCCGCACAGGGGGCACCGGGTGCCGAAGAGTTTTGCCCTGGATTCGGATTCCTCCTCCCTGACAACCCACTCATCCCCTTTTTCCGGCCCCTTTCTCCCCCCCAGGAGGAAGATGAGAACGAGCAGGACAATCAGCAGCAGCAGGATTACAGAGACTTCCGCGACCATGGGAAAATCCGATAGGAGGGAACCAGTTTCTTTGCCATGAGGAAGCCCGGGGGGCCCTGGCCGAGGATCAGGGGCAGATAGACCAGAAGCACGGCCCCGTTGTCCTGGGCGGCACCGGGAAGGAAACGCACCATGAGGGAGGCCAGCACGAGCAGGGCCTGAAGGTCCCACATCCGCCGGGCGCCCCTTTCCTTAAGAAACAGGGCGGCCAGAAGAAGGGGGCAGGTGATCAGGGCGTTCAGATTGTTCCGGGTCACCAGATGGTCCGTGAAGAACATCATGAAACAGAGGAACACCCCGGGAAGGGCCGTGATCAGTACGGAGAAGACCCGCCAGATTTTTTCGGGGAATCTTCCGTAAAGCCGTGCTCCCAGGGAGAGGGCGAAGAGCATCATCCCCCAGAGAAAGGCCTGTCCGGTCCGGGGAAAGGGGGTGGCCGGGATAAATACGGGGGCCCCGGACTGAACTTGTTCGGTGCCGGCGACGAGGGGGGTACCGTCGTCGCGGATAAAACCGGCTGTCCATTTTTCCAGCTCCCGGGGCAGATAAAGGGCTTCCCACAGGGAGATGGGCCTGTCCACCGGGGTGCCCTGGAGATAGTTCAGGAGCAGATAGGCCCAGAAGGGGCGGATGAAGCGGTTGGCCTGATCCCGGTAGGTGAGGGCGAAACCCTCGGAACCGCGTCGGAACTCCCCGTCCATGGCGTAATCCAGGGCGTCCCTGACCCGGGTGGAGCAGTTGTCCTCGTAGTGGTGATAGAGATAGGTCCGGTTCTCAGGAAGGACTCCCTCCTCCAGATAGTCGAAGAGTCTCCTCTTCTCCTCCGCGGAGAGGTTCAGTGTGAATTTCGTGACCGACCGGTCAAACCAGCCCAGGTACCGGAGATAGGGTTCGGTCCGGGACTTCACCGCCAGGTAGTAAAGACGGCCCATGGCGAAATTCCTGTAAAAATGATCCGCCTCGAAGGAGAAATTTCCGAAATCGTAAAAATAGGACCATCCCTCCTTTTCATTCTCCACGATGAGGCCGATATGGCCCCACCAGACATAGAGGGGTGCCCCGGGGCCCACGGTCATGAGGGAGACGGTCAGGTCACGGCCGTTCACCCCCGTCCGGGCGGACAGGGCGGCCGGGGAGAGGGTAAGGACCAGGAGAAGTATGATGATGGGGGAACGGAAATGGGAATTCACTCTTTCACTCCGATTTATCTCTGTAAGAGAATAGGCTAAGCGGCCTTTCCTGTCCATAGGGTCCGAGTATTTGGAACGCCTCTCTTATGTGCCAAAAAAATGAAAAAAAACGGGGAAATAGCTCGACTTCTTCCTCGAAAGTGCTATAATCTATGAAAGAACCTCTCGGGTGGGACGTTCTTAACAGAATGACAAGGAGATTTTTTATTATGGCCGAAAAAGAAACATTGGTTATTGCATCCAAAGTAAAAAACTACATTAAGGCTACCGGTGACATGAAGTGTTCCGCCGCTGTTATCGAAGTCCTTTCTGACAAAATCAGAGAGATGTGTGATGAAGCGATCCAGTCCGCTCAGAAAGCTAAAAGAAAGACCGTTCAGGACAAGGACTTCTAAGCATCTCCCCTTCCTGTAAAAAAAGCTGCCCCGGGCAGCTTTTTTTTTAGTCCCAACCCAGATCCAATTTGATCATGTTCAGTACCGTATCGGTCCGGATCTCTTCGGGTATTTCCATGTCGAGCAGGAGCTCCATGGTCTGGCGCGCCTCCTTTCTGTTATCGAATTCCCTGTGCACATAGGAGAGGGCGTAAAGGGTACGGAAATCGTAGGGGCTCATGTCCAGGGCTTTCTTGAGCATATCGTAACCCAGCTCCCTTTCCCCTTTGACTCCGAAGAGAACCCCCAGGTTGCGAATCACCGAAGGATTGTGGGGGGCCAGTTTCTGAGCCTCCCGCAGGTGGCGGTAGGCGGCGCCGTAATCCTTCCTGCGGAAGTAGGCGCATCCCAGGGCTTCCCAGGCCCGGGGATTGTCCTGTATCCGGCCGGTATAATACTCCAGGGCTCGGATCGCTTTGATATTCTCCCCCGTCTCCGTATAGGCAATCCCTATATTGCATATGGCCTCAATATCGTCGGGAGTCTGGGCGAGGATCTGCTCCAGTATCTCCTTGGCCTTTTCGTACTTGCCCGACTGCATGTAGGTTTCCGCGTCTTTAATGGATATCATCATACCGAGATTATCGAATCCTGCGGTTTTTTTGTGAAGAATAAATTGTTTTTTTTAAGGCATTGACCATCAAATGACGTATAATAGAAGTATGAAATATGCGGCTCCCGCTCTCCTCGGCATTCTTTTCCTCTCCGGTTTACTCTCCGCCCAGAACCGGGCTGTCAGCTATATGACGGGCATCTCCTATACGGACACGATCCTTTACGGCGACAGGGCATGGGACCATCTGGACCAGTTCAACATGCTCACCGGAATGGTCTATACTTCCCCCCTGGAGGGGACGGACAGATACAGCAGCCGCATCCGCGTCGCCTTCAACCAGCCCCTCTGGGCCCGCATCCGCCAGCTGGACGGGGAAACCCCGATCATTCAGGTGCCGGACCGATCGGTCCGATACGGGGCGAATTTCTTCGCCGGCCTGGAAATTCCCCGGGCCTTCGGGGGTAACCTCTTTCCGGCGGCCCTGTCCCTGGGCCCCACGGTGGACTTCCAGGCCTTTCCCGAGTCCATGCTGCTGACCCTGGGGTTTGAGGGGAGCCTGGAGGGCCGGCTGCCTCTGGGGGGAGGATGGTCATTCCTCCTGGGGACGTCCCTCGCCTACAACTACTGGGGGCTTCATACGGTGGGGGAAACCTCCCGGTATGAGATCTATATCAAACGGGGTTGGGGCATCATGGTCTACCCCGGTTTCAAGTACCGCTACTGACCGGTTTCCCCGTCGGGGAAAAAGCGGGATTCCAGCTCCTCCCAGCGACTGTCCTTCAGGGGAATCAGGATGATCTCCTCCCCCCCTATCACCGTTATGAGCCGGGTTTGCTCCCCGTCCCAGGTGAAGGAGGCGAATTCCCCCCAGCTGTCCGTCAGGAAAAGCCTGTCCCTCCCGTCGTAATACCAGTTCTCCCTCACCCTGTCACGGTCGAAGGGGAGGGTTTCCCCCTTCCGGAGATAGGAGTGGCTGGTGAGGCAGACTCCCCCGGGGCGCAGCTCCACTACGAGGAGAGCCTCCATCTCCGGGCTGTCCTTCAGGCTGTACCAGCGGGTGTTCTCTTTCACCTGGGAAAACAGGGCGGGGGGGAGGACGAAAAACACAAAAAAACTAATTATTATTCCTCTTTTCACCAATAATATATGATAGACCCAATTGAAAACTAAAACAAGTTACACTCGGAACTTGTAAAATCGGATGGAGTATGTTACACTTTTTACGTGTTTTGTACCCGTACCCATGGGAGATAGGTGAATGAGTAATAAGAGGGGTATACCTTCGGATCTAGATAGAGAGAGCAGACGGCTTTTGAGGAAGGGGAGAAAACGGTTCACCGTCATGATTGTCCCCCATTCCGAAAACAAGGGAATCAGTTTCCATATCTCCCTTTTCAGTCTCGTCTTCTTTTTTATCCTCCTGGGGGGGCTCCTTTTCGGTTTCTTCTTTTTCTCCGCCAACTATACCGGCAAGAACAGGACCATGGCCCTTCAGAAAAAGAGTCTGATGGATACGGAAGCCAGCCTGGACGTGGTGCTTGGAGAGGTCAGTTCCCTGGTAAAGGCGTCGGGCTTTTTCGAGGATGCCCTGGACAGCACCCTCAGCACCATACAGACCGACAAGGCCGACGGTGACCTTTTTCTCAATTCCGGGGGAGACCTTTCTTCCCTCCTGGACCTGAGGGAGACGGACAAGAACTCCTTCGACGAAGTGGTGGAGCTCCAGAGGCTCAAAACCTCCCTGGAGAAATCGGTCACCTCCCTCAACGAGATCAGCCAGATCATTGAGCGTCAGCGCTTTCTCATGGCCGACGTTCCCAACCTTTGGCCTGTGGAGGGGGGCGGCGGACACATATCGGCCCTTTTCGGTCCCGATATCCACCCCTTCGGCGGCTACTGGTACATACACAAGGGCGTGGATATAGGCAGCTTTTCCGGAGCGCCCCTGGTGGCGACGGCCAACGGGGAAGTCTACGAAGTGGGTTATGACAAGAACGGATACGGTTATTACGTCATCCTCAGGCATAAATACGGTTTTTATACCATGTACGGCCACATGCAACGGTACCTGGTGAAAGAGGGACAGACCGTTACCCAGGGCGAACGAATCGGACTTATGGGCAGCACCGGCCTTTCCACCGGTCCCCATGTCCACTATGAGATAAGGGTGGGTACCGACGTGGTGGATCCCATGTCCTATCTCAATATTATGGAGGTCAGGACTAATACGTCCGCTTCCCGATAAGGAACCAGTATGAATAACAGCAGTGAGACCGCTCCCAAGAACTTCTTGAGTTCCATCGTGGGGGACGGTGCCCATTTTACCGGAAATCTCGAGTTGTCCGGGCTTTTGCGGCTGGACGGGGATTTCAACGGGATAATCAAAAATAACGACCGTATCCTGATAGGAAAGAACGGCCGGGTCCAGGGGACCGCCTATTCGGACACCATCATTATCGGCGGGGTCTTCAAGGGAGAGCTCTACGCGTCGGAGAAGGTCGTCATCCTCTCTTCGGGCATCGTTCTGGGCCATATCTACTCCTCCCGGATCGTCATAGAGGAGGGAGCCTTCTGGGACGGCAAAAGCATCGTCACGCTCCAGGAAAGGGAGATCAAGAAGGAAAGCATCCTCCGGGGGACCTTCAAACTGGACTGGAACAAGGTGGGGACATCCCCCGCCGGTTACGCAGGCGGGATGCTGTAGGATGGATAAGATCGGACAGCTGGGGATAGGCGCCTATGTGCCCGCCCAGCTGAGGAATGAGAAGAAGGGGGAGAAGAAAATCTCCTCCCCGGGAAAATCCGCCTTCCACTCCCTCCTGGGGACGGAAGGGGAGGAGAAGGAGAAGCTGATGATCGGTTCGGCGGACCTGTCTCCCCTGGAGGATTCGGCCCTCTTTGAAAACCTCATCGACCGGCTTTTCGAAAGCGGGGAGGATCTGAAGAGATCCCCCGTGGAGGAGAATCTGGAAGAGTATAAGAAGAATATCCGCCTGCTGCTTAATTTCGTATCGAATAAAAGCTTCACCGTTGTCCGGGAGAAGGGGGTTCTGAATCCCAGGACCTTCCGGCAGAAGGAATTCGTCAACGTGGAGCTGATAGATAAAAAACTGGACAGCCTGGCCGTCTATATTCTGTCCCGACAGTCGAATCAGTTTGAGATTCTCAGGCGGGTGGACGAGATCAACGGTCTGGTCATAAATGTGGTCCGATAAATAATATAAGGGGTCTTTCGTGTCGGAAAGAAGAAGAAAAAGAAAAAATCCCGGATCCTCCGGTGAAAATACGGGGGCAGGAGCCTCCCTGACTAGGGAAAAGCTGGAGGGCAATATCTACCGCGCCCGCTTTCTCTATTCCTGTGAGATGGAGTACTGCTCCCTGCCCGATGATTACGAGGCGGGCGCCGGCGATTACGTTATCATGCATACCCGCTACGGAAAGGACCTGGTACAGCTGCTCGGCCGGGTCTTGGACACAGTCACCGTCGCTCCGGACTCCCTGCGCCGGGTGGAGAGAATCGCCACCCCGGAGGATATGAAGAAGAGGGAAGTCTATGAGCAGAGGGAGGAGGAGGCCTTCACCATCTGCAAGGAGAAGATATCCCGCCACGGCCTGGACATGAAGCTGGTCACCGCCCACTACCTGCTGGAGGAGTCGAAGGTGATGTTCTTCTTTACCGCGGACAACCGGATCGATTTCCGGGAGCTGGTAAAGGATCTGGTTTCGGTCTTCCGCATGAGAATCGAGCTGCGCCAGATCGGAGTCCGGGACGAGGCCCGGTTCCTGGGCGGGATGGCCGTCTGCGGGCGCAGCTTCTGTTGCCACGGGGTTATGGATTACCTGAAACCCGTTTCGATAAAGATGGCCAAGGAGCAGAATCTCTCCCTGAATTCCCTGAAGATTTCCGGTCCCTGCGGCCGTCTTCTCTGCTGCCTTTCCTATGAATTTGATTATTATGAAGATGAAAAGAGACAGTTTCCCCCGGAAGGCTATAAATTCCGCGTCAAGGACTTGAATTTAAAGATAACCGACGTTAATATCTTTTCCAAGAAAATTTCCCTTGCCGGCATGGAAGGACTGCGGCTGGAACTGGAACAGGGGGATTTTAAAAAGAAAGAAGACGGTCGGTGGATAATAACTAAAAAGATTGAAATTTGAGTGTAGTGCTTAATTTCTTATTGACAGTGTAATTGTTCTTTGTTATATTCATTCTGCTGTTCAGACGGTTTATTGAATGGTGTGTGCGCGGGATACATCCCGTCGTACGTCTTAGAAGTATTTAATGTTGGAGTATTAATATGGCTGGAGTAAGTAAGAACGCCCGTATTGGTTCGGGAACCCACAAGTTTCTCTGCCCCTGCGGCGGTGAAATTAAGATGAAGTCGGTTTTTGCCAAGGGCAGAATGAAGCATCATGCGGAATGCGAAAAATGTAAAAGGACAGAGCGGCGTCCCAGCGATTTCAAATAGATCGCAGCGCTAGCCAGGGAGGAAAAAATTGCCTAATAATAAGAGTACAGCAAAAAGGCTCAAGCAGAGTCTGAAGAAGAGACTTCATAACAGATCCATCAAGAGCACGGTGAGAACCAGCATCAAGCATTTTGAGGCGGCTGTTGCGAAACATGACAAAGCCACTGCGGAAACCTGTTTCAAAGAATTCGTGAAACTGGCCGATACGGCTGCGGGCAAAGGAATCTACCACAAGAATACCATTGCCAGAAAAAAGTCCAGACTTAACAGTGTTTTGGCAGGTATGAATTAATCTTATATAAGAGAGTGGTTTTGTTATGGCTAACAAAAAAATGACCAAAGCGGAAATTATCGAGAATATTTTTGAGGATACCAATATCAGCAGAAAGGATATCCATGAAATTATCGATAATTTCTTTAACGAAGTGAAGGTGGCATTAACAGATGACCGCATCGTTGAGTTGAGAGGCTTTGGCACATTCGAGATTCGGACGAGAAAGGGAAGGGAGAAGGCTCGCAATCCCAAAACCGGTGAAATCGTCCCTGTCAATACCCACGGCGTCACGGTCTTCCGCCCCGGCAAGGAGCTGAAGCAGATGGCCTGGGATCTGAGAAAATGAGAGAGAACCCGGTCTGTCTGCAGGATCGGGTTTTTTTGTTTCCCTCGGGAAGCGGCTTTTATCCCCGCCTAAACCTTCGGGCGGGAAGAATTTCTGCCCGGCCGGATATCTCCTGTCGAGTTGATTACCAGAAAACAGTGTAATACCCTGTCTGTCAGGGATCGATAAGTCAGCGGGAGGACCTGAATATGGTTTCCGATGAAAAGAAGATGGTTTTGGCCCTGTTTGCCGAAGGGAGGGAGCTTTATAAAAAGCAGGATTTCCCCCAGGCTAAGAAAAAATTCGCCGAAGCCCTGAAAGTTGATGCTAACGATGGCCCTTCCCAGGTTTATTTCATGAGATGTGACCATTATATAAAAAACCCGCCTCCCCCCGGTTGGGATGGGGTATTTGTCATGAACACCAAATAATAGCGGCAGCAGAGGATTGAATTGGGCAAGGCAAAAATAACAACGGAATTCGGTCTGGGAGAGGATACCCTGTTCAAAGGTGTTCTCCGGTTTGACAATTCCCTCCGGATATCTGGAAAGTTTGAAGGTTCCATAGAATCGGATGGATTTCTTTATGTTGAGAATGGCGCCGAAATAACCGCCGATATCAATGTGAACTCCGTCGTGGTCGGCGGGACGATACACGGAGACATCAGGGCCAGCAAAAAGCTGATAATGCTGGAAACGGGTAAGGTTTTCGGCAATATCGAAACGGGATGCCTTAAGGCAAATGACGGTTTCGAATTCAAGGGCAAGTGCGAGATGATAAGCGACAGGGTCCCGTCGGATATCTTTTCGATCACACCGACTCAGCTCCGGAAGAGTCTGAATGAGAGCAGATGAGCTGCTGATCCTGGCCGGGGAATCGGTCTCCCTGCTCATGGGAAAAGGGAAGACCCTGTCCGTAGCGGAATCCTGCACGGGCGGTCTGATAGGCAAGACGGTTACCGACATCGGAGGAAGCTCCTCCGTATTCTTCGGCGGTTTCCTGCTCTATAGCAATGAGGCTAAAATCGGTCTGGCCGGAGTGAATCCGGCGACCCTTGAGGCCTTTGGCGCCGTCTCGGAAGAGACGGTTCGTGAGATGGCCCGGGGTACCCGGGAGCGGTGCGGTACGGATTATACCCTTGCCGTATCCGGGGTAGCCGGACCCGGGGGCGGAACGGATGCGAAGCCCGTGGGTACCGTATGGATCGCCCTTGATGGGGAGGGCGGTACGAAAACCGGAAAATTCCTATTTTCCGGTGACAGAAATCAGGTCAGGCTGAAGACTGTTAAAGAGGCTTTAACTCTTTTAAATAAGATAATTTAACAAAGTATTCCCTTACTTAGGTCAGGGAGAACTTAATCAATTCCCCGTTCGGGGATTTTTAAATGCGAATTAGCAAAGGGCTGAATCATTTGATGTCCTTTCAGGAGTGAATTATGGCTATAATCCGAAAAAAGAAACTTGTTGAGAACGCGGCCGAATCCCCGGAACAGCCTGAACTGGATCTGGCAAGCTCGGAAGAGAAAAAGGATCCCCCCGCCAAGGTAACCGTGAAGAAGAAAAAGAGTTCCCCCGTAGAGAGAGGGGAAGGGGAAGAGGAAAGGACGCCCGCTTCGCCTGAGAAATCATCCGAACCGGAACCCCCATCCCCGTCCGTAGAATTTGCCCCGGCCTTTGACCGGGAAGATGAGGATCAATCGGGAAGACAGGGCGGGGGACAGAAAAAGGGGGTAAACAACAAAAATCCCCAGAACCGGAATAATCAGAAGAATTTCCGGAGCGGCAATAACGGCGGCAAACCCCAGGGGGGAAAGAACAATCAGAACCGCCCCAAGAAGAATAACAATAATAATAATAACAATAACAATAACAATATCAATTTCAACTATAATGCTATAAACAATGCTCCCCTGCCCACGGACGACCAGCCCCGCATGCTTATTAACGATCTGTCCAAAATGACCATGCCCGAGCTCCGCCGCATGGCCGAGGAAGCGGGAATCGACCGGGAGGACCTGATCGTTCTGAAGAAGCAGGAGGTCATCTTTCAGCTCCTGAAGAAGCATATCGAGAACAACGGGGTCATCTTCGCCCACGGTTCTCTGGAAATCCTTCCCGATGGATACGGATTCCTCCGTTCCCCGGAGAATTCCTATCTTCCCGGGAGTGACGACATCTATGTGGCCCCCGCCCAGATCAGGCTTTTCAACCTGAAGACGGGGGATACGGTTTACGGGCAGATCCGTTCTCCCAAGGAGAGCGAGAGGTTTTTCGCCATGCTCCGCGTGGAAAGCGTCAATTACGACGATCCCAGCGTGGCCCAGCAGCGGGTGTCCTTTGAGAACCTGACTCCCCTGTTTCCCACGGAGAGACTGGATATGGAGACCAAAGTCCCCGATCCGGGCACGAGGATGATCAATCTTTTCTGTCCCATAGGTAAGGGACAGAGGGGGCTCATCGTATCCCCCCCCCGGACGGGAAAGACGGTGCTCCTTAAGAAGGTGGCCAACGCCATCATGGAGAACCAGCCCGACGTCCATCTCATCGTCCTCTTGATCGATGAACGTCCCGAAGAAGTGACCGACATGAAGAGAAGCGTGAATGGGGAGGTCATCGCCTCCACCTTTGACGAGCAGGCCACCCGCCACGTGCAGGTCGCCGAAATGGTTCTCGAGAAGGCTCGCCGTCTTGTGGAGCACAAGAAGGACGTGGTCATTCTCCTTGATTCCATCACCCGCCTGGCCCGCGCCTACAATCAGACCGTGCCCACCTCGGGAAAGATCCTGTCGGGAGGTGTGGATTCCAACGCCCTTCACCGGCCGAAGCGTTTCTTCGGTGCCGCCCGGAATATAGAGAACGGGGGAAGCCTGACCATCGTGGCCACCGCCCTGATTGAAACGGGCAGCCGCATGGACGAGGTTATCTTTGAGGAGTTCAAGGGTACCGGCAATATGGAACTCGTTCTGGACAGGAGGCTGGCGGACAAGCGGGTTTTCCCCGCCCTGAATATCAAAAAGTCCGGAACCAGAAGGGAGGACCTGCTCCTGACCAACGACGAGTTGAACAAGATGTGGGTGCTCCGCAAGGTGCTCAATCCCATGGACGATATGGAAGCCACCGAGATGATAGTTGACAAAATGCGAAAAACAAAGAATAATGAAGCGTTTCTCGCGTCCATGAATACCACCCGGTACGAAGACGCCTGAGGCGGACATAATCTGCACTTAATTGGGGCCTTTGAATCGGAGGCACCCCGGAGGATAAGGTAATGAGAGAGGGAATTCATCCCAAGTATGTAGA
>QKAI01000360.1 GCA_003246505.1 Spirochaetaceae bacterium
GAAGTGGAGAACTGGACCGTTTACCATCCCGAATATCCCGACCGCAAGATGGTGGATAATGCCAGCTTTTCCCTGAAAAAGGGGGAGATCCTGGCTTTCTGCGGACCCATGGGGGCGGGGCGGACCGAGCTTATGATGAGCCTTTTCGGCAAAGCCTACGGATCCTCCTGCTCGGGTACCCTGAAGATCGGGGGGAGTGAGAAGGTCTTCCACACGCCCATGGATGCCATCGATGCGGGCATGGGTTACGTATCGGAGGACCGGAAGGACCTGGGGCTCATCCTCATACAGGATGTGAAAACCAACATTTCCAATTCCAGCCTTAAGAAGCTCTCCCGCTGGGGAGTGGTGGACAAGCAGAGGGAGATAGGGGAGGCGGAGAACTACAAGAAGGCCCTGAACATCAAGACCCCCAATATCTACCAGACCGTGAGGAACCTCTCCGGAGGAAATCAGCAGAAGGTCGTTCTGAGCCGCTGCCTGCTGGCGGAACCCTCCATCTTCATCGTCGACGAGCCCACCCGGGGCATCGACGTGGGAGCCAAGTACGAGATCTACACCATCCTGAACGAGCTGGCCGCCCAGGGGAAGAGCATCATCATGGTCTCCTCCGAACTGCCCGAAGCCCTGGGCATGGCGGACAGGTTCTACGTCATGAACGAGGGAAGGATCAAGGGTGAGCTGCGCCGGGGCGAAGCCACTCAGGAAAAAATCATGCAAATCGCGCTCAAGTCTGAGAGGGAGGTAACCAAATGACGGATGCGAAAAAAGAGGACTCCTTCCTGGAGCTCGCCAAACATAACTTAAGACACTACAGCATGTTCATCATGCTGGCCCTGATCATCGCCGGCTTCGCCATCATGACCGGTTCGGTGAACATCAACGCCCGGAACGTGACCAATATCTTTATCCAGAACAGCTACATCCTCGTTCTGGCCATCGGTATGGTCCTGGTCATCATCATCGGCAATATCGACCTTTCCGTGGGTGCGGTAGTCGCCTTTACGGGAGCCCTGGGGGCCATGATCTACAACACGGGCATCGGCCTGTTCCCCACGATTCTTCTGACCATGGCCATCGGCGGCGTCATAGGAGTCTTCCAGGGGTATCTGATTGCCTTTATCAAGATACCCGCCTTTATCGTGACCCTGGGGGGAATGCTCCTGTTCAGGGGTCTGACCTACATCGTTACGAATGTAACCCCCGTATCCCTCCAGAATGACCGGTTCCGGGAAATCGCCTCGGGATCCCTCTCTCCGGAGATACTGCAGATCAATCGGCTCCACATCCTTCCCATGATCGTGGGAGTGATTCTGCTCATCGGCTACATCGTGTTCGCCCTGCGGGACAGGAAGAGGAAGGTAGCCAACGACTTCCATGTCCTCCCCATGAAGTATCTGATCCTCAAGATCGTCCTTCTGACCCTGGTCGTCCTGGTCCTCTGCTGGAAATTCGCCAGCTACCGGGGACTCCCCACCGTATTCGTGGTACTGGCCATCGCCATAGGCGTTTACGTCTTCGTCACCAAGAACACCGTCTTCGGCCGGTATATCTATGCCGTGGGGGGCAACGCCCGGTCGGCCAAGCTGTCCGGTATCAATTCGGAGGTGGTCACCTTCCTGGTCCATGTGAACATGGGCGTGCTCTGCGGTCTCTCGGGCATCATCTTCACCGCCTATATGAACTCCGCCCTGCCCCAGGCGGGACAGAACTTCGAACTTGACGCCATCGCCTCCTGCTTCATCGGCGGCGCCTCCGCCTCCGGCGGTATCGGCACCATCATCGGAGCCATCACGGGCGGTCTGGTCATGGGTGTTATCAACAACGGCATGTCCCTCATGAACATCGGCGCCGACTGGCAGTACGTGGTCAAGGCCTCGGTTCTCCTCCTGGCCGTCTGGTATGACATCTATACCAGAAAGAAGTCGGGAGTCGTGTAAGCGGAAGCCGAAGTGCGGCAGCGGACAGCGGAAGTTGGGTCGCTGAATGCGGAAGCTTGACTGCGGATGCTGAAGTGAATTGGCCGGCTCTTGCGGAATGACAGGGTGTTGTTCCGGGGGCCGGCTTTTTTATTTGGGTAAAGCGCAATATAAAGGCGGAAGTCGTATATTGACTATATTGCTTTGTCGGGAAGGGTTTTTTCTTTTTATAGTAGTGAAAAGGAGCATCCATAGTAAGGAAACGGTCCGTTTATAGTAATTAATCACTTCGGGAATAGTAATGAAATGCTCCGGATATGGTAATTGGTTTGCCGGTTTATAGTAAGAAACGGGTCCATTTGTAGTAATCAAAATGGGCTAACATAGTAATTGAATCGTCATAATATAGTAATGAAACGGACCGTCTGTACTAACTGTTTCGGCAGGTTCAGGTAAGGAAAGGGATTCTCCCTTCAGGGCTGAAACATCAGGAAAAATCACTGAAATGACAGGGAAAAGGGAAGAAATCCCCTACCGTACACGGACTCCTTCCCCTTTCATCGCAAAAATGTCCGAATTATCCCCTCCAGCAGACAGCAATATCTACCATCTATCCGCTGTCCGCTGTCAAACCTCTGCCTTAGCCTGTCTTAATTCCGGCAGGGGCAGACTGTTCATCATCACGCTCCGGGAAAGTTTTATGCCCAGCGCCTCCTTCAGGACCTCCTCAACCCGTTCCACGGGAACGAAGGTGATGTCATCCCGGATCTCGGCGGGGATATCCTCCAGATCGGCCAGGTTGTCCTTGGGCATGAGAACCCTTTCTATCCCGGCCCTGTGGGCGGCAATCACCTTCTCCTTGAGCCCCCCGATGGGCAGGACCGCCCCGCGCAGGGATATCTCCCCGGTCATGGCCAGCTTCGGATCCACCGGCTTTCCCGTGATCAGGGAGGCGATGGCCGTGAAAAGGGTGACCCCCGCGCTGGGACCGTCCTTGGGCGTGGCCCCGGCGGGCACGTGGATATGGATGTCGTTGCCCCCGAAGTCGAAGGGTGATATCCGTTCCGCCAGGCGGGACCGGACCAGGCTCAGGGAGATGCGGGCGGACTCCTTCATCACGTCCCCCAGCTGCCCCGTCAGGGTCAGGCCCCCGTTCCCGGGCATGAAAGTCCCCTCTATGAAGAGGATGTCCCCTCCCACGGGAGTCCAGGCCAGGCCCGTGACTACGCCGGCGGGGACCTTGCGGTTCACGCTGTCCAGGCGTACCGTTTCCCGTCCCAGCACATCCACCAGGTCGGACTTTTTGATCCGGTAGGGGATTTCCACGCTCCCGGAAACAATTTTTTCCGAGGCGTACCGGGCGGCCGCGGCGATCTGCTTCTGCAGGCCCCGCACCCCCGCTTCCCGGGTGTACTTCTCTATGATATGCCGGATCGCCCCGTCGGTGAAGGTCAGCCGTCCCTCGTCAAGTCCGTGCTCTTCCAGGGTCTTGCCCACCAGGTGGTTCCGGGCGATATGGAATTTCTCCGGGTTGGTGTAGCCGGAGATCTGTATGATCTCGGTCCGGTCCAGAAGGGGGCCGGGAATGGAGTTCAGACTATTCGCCGTGGCGATGAAAAACACGTCGGAAAGGTCGTAGGGCACTTCCAGAAAGTGATCGGAGAAGGTATTGTTCTGCTCCGGGTCCAGAATCTCCAGAAGGGCGGAATAGGGGTCCCCC
>QKAI01000076.1 GCA_003246505.1 Spirochaetaceae bacterium
TTACCATAGACGGCAACACCGCTGCCGCCCACGTTTCCTATGCTTTTAGTGAAGTAGCTGCGATCTTCCCCATCACCCCTTCCTCCCCCATGGGGGAATACTCTGACTCTTGGGCCAGCGTGGGTATGGAGAATATGTTCGGCAAGACCGTTGACGTCGTTGAGATGCAGTCTGAAGCCGGCGCCGCCGGTGCTGTTCACGGAGCCCTTTCCGGGGGCGCCCTAACCACCACGTTCACAGCCTCCCAGGGTCTTCTCCTGATGATCCCCAACATGTACAAGATCGCCGGTGAGATGCTTCCCACCGTCTTTCACGTATCCGCCCGGTCCCTGGCCGCACAGTCCCTCTCCATCTTCGGAGACCACAGCGACGTTATGGCCTGCCGGAACACCGGTTTCGCCATGACCGCCGCCTCCAGCATCCAGGAGACCATGGACCTGGCCCTGGTGGCCCACCTGGCCACCCTGGAATCCCAGATCCCCTTCCTGGCCTTCTTCGACGGCTTCCGGACCTCCCATGAGATCCAGAAAGTGGAGGAGATCTCCTTCGAGGACATGAAAAAACTGATCGTTCCCGAGTACATCGAAAGATTCCGGAACAGATCCATGAGGCCCGAAGCCCCCATCGTCAAGGTAGCCGCCCAGAACCCGGACGTTTACTTCCAGGGCCGGGAGACTTCCAACGCCTACTACGATGCGGTACCCGCCATCGTTCAGAAGTACATGGACCAGGTCGCCAAGCTGACCGGACGCCCCTACCACCTTTTTGATTATGTGGGCGCCCCCGATGCGGAGAAGGTCATCATTGCCATGGGTTCCGCCGTGGACACCATCGAGCTGACCGTTAACCACCTGGTAGCCAAGGGCGAAAAGGTCGGAGCCGTCAAGGTCCGCCTCTACAGGCCCTTCAGCGCCGAAGCCTTCACCGCCTGCATTCCCGCCTCCTGCAAGGAGATCGCCGTTCTTGACAGAACCAAAGAACCGGGCGCCCTGGGCGAACCCCTCTTCCTGGACGTGGTAGCCGCTCTGGCCGCCCAGGGAAGACAGAGCATCAAGGTCATCGGTGGCCGGTACGGTCTCTCCTCCAAAGAGTTCACCCCCAGCCACGTCAAGGCCGTTTACGATCACCTCTCCGGCGCCGCCTTCCACGGCTTTACCGTGGGTATCAACGACGACGTGACCAAACTGTCCATCCCCGTCAACGAGGAAGTCCACGTTGATCCCTCCGACGTTATCAGCTGCATGTTCTGGGGCCTCGGTTCCGACGGTACCGTCGGCGCCAACAAGAACTCCATCAAGATCATCGGCGGCAACACGGACATGAACGCCCAGGCCTACTTCTCCTACGACTCCAAAAAGTCCGGAGGCATAACCATTTCTCACCTGAGATTCGGTAAGTCCAGCGTCAACATGCCCTGGCTCATCCAGAAAGCGGACTTCGTGGCCTGTCATAACCAGGCTTACATCGGCCGATACGACATGCTCAGCTCCCTCAAAGATGGGGGCACCTTCCTTCTGAACTCCTATATCCCCACCGCCGAAGTGTTCGAGCACCTGACCGCGGCGGAGCAGAAGATCATCATCGACAGGAAGATCAAGTTCTACAACATCGATGCTCTGAAGATCGCCGAAGAGGTTGGTCTTGGCAACAGAATCAATACGGTCATGCAGGCGGCCTTCTTCAAGATCTCCGGCGTGCTTCCCGAGGATGAAGCCATCGGCTATATGAAGGACGCGGCCAAGAAGTCCTTCATCAAGAAGGGCGAGGACATCGTCAAGATGAACTGGAACGCCATCGACAAGTCCGCCGCCGGAATCGAGAAAGTAAACGTTCCCGCTTCCCTCCCCGGCAAGGCTTTCGTCGCTCCCAAGCTGATCCCCGACAACGCGGACGATTTCGCGAAGAACATCATCGAGAAGTCCATGCTCCTCAAGGGCGACGACATTCCCGTATCCCACATGTCCTTCGACGGGGTTCTGCCCACGGGCACCTCCAAGATCGAGAAGCGAGGCGTTGCCCCCCGGGTTCCCCAGTGGAAGTCGGATAACTGTATCCAGTGCAACCAGTGCGTGCAGAGCTCTCCCCATGCCGCCATCCGGGCCAAGATGATTGAGCCCGCTAAACTGGACAAGGCTCCCGCCACCTTCAAATCGGTAGATTACAAGGCGTCCAAGGATATCCCTCTCCAGTACAAGATCCAGGTATTCGTGGAAGACTGCCAGGGATGCGGCGTCTGTGTTGAAACCTGTCCCGCCAAGGAAAAGGCACTCCTCTGGTCCACCATCGAATCGGAAAGAGAGTCCGGCGAAAATGCCAATGAGGCCTTCTTTGAAACCCTGCCCTACGGTATTCTGGACGGGGGCAAGACCAAGCTGAACACCGTTAAGGGCATGCAGTTCAAGCAGCCCCTCTTCGAGTTCTCCGGTGCCTGTGCAGGATGTGGCGAAACCCCCTACGTCAAGCTGGTATCCCAGATCTGCGGTGACAGAATGGTTGCGGCCAATGCCACGGGCTGTTCCTCCATCTACGGCGGAACCTTCCCCACCATCCCCTACTGCAAGAACGAAGAAGGCCGCGGTCCCGCCTGGGGCAACTCCCTCTTCGAAGACAACGCCGAGTACGGTTTCGGTATGAGACTGGCCGTGGACAGCAACAGAAAGCTTCTCAAGAAGAAGGTTGAGGCTGTACTGGCTGCGGGAACCACCCCCGAGCTGACCGCTGCCCTTAAGAAGGGTATGGAGATCTTTGACAATACCGATCAGGAAGCCAAGGATCACCAGGTCAAGATAGCCGGACTCCTCCCCGCCGCCGTCAAGGCCGCTTCCGGAGCGACGAAGGAAGCTCTGGACAAGATCGTCGAACTCAAGGACTACTTCGTTGACAAGTCGGTCTGGATCATCGGCGGTGACGGCTGGGCTTACGACATCGGATACGGCGGTGTGGACCACGTGGTTGCCATGAACAGAAACGTAAACATTCTGGTCGTGGATACGGAGGTGTACTCCAACACCGGCGGTCAGGCCTCCAAGGCTACCCCGATTGCCGCTGTGGCCAAGTTCGCCAACTCCGGTATGAAGCTGACCAAGAAGAAGATGGGCTTCATGTGTATGAGCTACGGTTATGTTTATGTTGGCTCCATCGCCATGGGTGCCAACAGACAGCAGGCCCAAGCCGTACTGGAAGAGGCCGAAGCTTACAACGGCCCCTCCATCGTCTTCGCCTACGCTCCCTGTATCAACCACGGTATCAATATGATGAAGTCCCAGGTTGAGGAAAAGAGAGCCGTAGAAGCCGGTTACTGGCCCCTTTACCGCTTCGACCCGACCAAGCCGGAAGGTGAGAAGTTCAAGTGGGAATGCAAGGATCCGACGGGCGACTTCCAGGAGTTTATCAGAAGCGAGAGACGGTATACGGCTCTGCAGAAGACCAACCCGGAAGAAGCGGAAGCCCTGTTCAAAGCAGCCGAAGAGGATGCCAAGCAGCAGATGGCCTTCTACAAGAAGATCGGAGAAATTATGTAAACCACATCGCTATTCCTGGATCAGTTCAGGACTAGCCTCGGCCGTTTCGGCGGCATGAGTTTATATATGAGCCCCGGGGGAATTTCCCCGGGGCTTTTTTTTCCCCATAGGCTTG
>QKAI01000539.1 GCA_003246505.1 Spirochaetaceae bacterium
TTTTCCGTACCGGAAAGGGTAAGGGGCCATCCCGTCGGATCTCCCCTGCGGAGGAGAGTCAGGGACTCCCAGAAGATCCGGCTCTCCCTGCCCTGTGCATTCATGAGATAGGTGACGAGAGCCCAGGAGAGGCTGTGTTCCCTTCCCCCGATTCCCGGGTTCCCCCCGTCAAGGGCCAGCAGATCCCCGTAGGAGACGTCATCCCTGTTCCCGTAGGTCTTCCACTCACCCAGGGCATCCCAGTTGAAGGGGGGAGCCGCTCCTTCTGTTCTACCTGCCAGGGTTTCAAAATACCGGGCGATCCCCGCCTTAAGCCAGAAGGGCGTATTATGATTGCAGGCATCGGCGAACTGAAAAAAAGCCAGTTCGATCAAAGCCCTTTCCGAATCTCTGCCCGGCTCCCGGAAAAAGGCGATCTCCCCATAGGCGCTCTGCCCTATAAGGAAGAAACTGCCCTCCCTCTCCCCTTTCAGATCCCCCAGGTAGGCATATAATTCCTCCCGGGAAGTAAATTCCCTTACGGGAAGGGAAACTACAGGATTTTCCGGGGGGCCGGTCAGTTCGGTGAATGCCTTATAAAGGTATTCCATGGTACGGGCGGTTTCCGCGGCATTCTCCGGGGAGAGGGCCGATCTGACCAGGTAGTGGTCGGTGCGGGCCACGTAGAAATCCTCCCCCCAAAGGGAGAAACCGATAAAAAGGGACAGAACCGGAATGGCAAGGGATAATTTCATTTCTCTTTCTTCCTGTGGGATACGGAGTCTATGGAAAGGGAGACCTCGTTCAGGATGATCCCGGAGAATCGCTCTATTTTTTCGGCGATATATTTCCTCAGGCGGTAGAGCTCCTCGGTGATATTTTCCCCGTAGATCGTTTCTATATAGACTTTGATATTGTATGAGCCCAGATGGTGGCGCACCTTGATTTTCCTGACCCCGATCTCGCAGTTGAATTCATCGATGCAGTGGAGAATCATCTGGGTCAGGGCCGCCTCGGTCATGGTAACGGTGCCCCGTTTGTCCTCCGAATCGAAATCGGGCTGAACCACGGATTTCTCATATACGGTGGACTTGTTTTTCTTTCCGAAATTACGCTTGAAGAGGACCTTTATGGAGTCGAGGAAGATGCGGGAATAATCCTTTTCTATCTCGATGGAGGGAACGGGTATGACATGCTTTCCCTCCTTTCGGGATTTGATGGCCCGTTCTATCTCCTCCTGACTGGAGATATCCTCTATCTTGATAAACTGGCCCACCGGGGGAAGCTCCAGGCGTACGGCCACTTTCTCCACCATTTTTTCCGATGTCCCGATGAGGAGTATGCGGGGGGCCTTTTCTTTTTTGATGGCTTCCAGTACTTCCTGGCGATGGGCTATGTCATCGAACAGGGCCGTCTTAATGGCCCCCACGTAATTGGCTTCCTTCTTCGCCGATCGACCGGCGATGATTGTTTTATCGCGGATGAGCAGTCCGTCGTCCACCAGAAGGGGTATGTTGTAATGCTCGGCGACGAGGCGGGCCCGGAAGCTCTTCCCGGTACCGCTTTTACCCACCAGAGCAAAAACCTTCGTCCCTGACATGGACCACTTGATATTGTTGAGTGTATTCCTAAGTAATCCTGTAATATTCTGCTTTTCCATTCATTTAAGTATAATATAAAAACAGAAGAATGGGGAGATTGCTTTACTCCGGTGGGGGTAAAATGAGGTCAGAAACGCTTATTGCTTAGGTCTTGCCTGATTTACCTTGAGGTTTCTGCCCTTGAGAAGACTGCCGTCAAGAGCATCAATTGCTTTCTCTCCCTCTTCATCGTTTCCCATTTCAACAAAACCGAAACCCTTGGAACGGCCCGTGTCACGGTCCATAATGATTTTAGCACTAATCACTTCGCCGAATTCGGAAAAAGCCTGCTTCAGATCGTCATCTGACATAGCATAGGAGAGATTACCCACATAGATATTCATAAAAATCCTTTCAAAAACGTACGTTGCCTGAGACTCAACCGAAAAATAAAACGTACAAAATCATCGGCAGAGGTCTTATTTTTTTCCTAATGTATCTCCTTTCCTTTCTTTTTACAAGTACTAAACCGAGGAAAGGATAGAGAGTTTTTAGTGAAACCGCGCTATTCTTATTGACAATACTTTATGGGAATACTACTGTGATGATAGTGTTATCTAACTTATATAAGGTTGGTGAATATGAAGCTTTCTACGAAATCAAGATATGCCGCCCGGCTGATGGTCCGGCTTGCCATGAACCACGGGGGGGATCCCCTTCAGCTGAATGAAATATCCCGTCAGGAGGGAATCTCCGAAAAATATCTGAGCCAGATCGTCATCCCCCTGAGGAGAAAGGGGCTGATTGATTCTGTCCGGGGGGCGCGGGGCGGCTACAAACTGAAGAAAAGCTTGCATGAGATTTCCCTCTTTGATGTGGTCGATGCCATGGAGGGGGGAATCGAAATCGTTCACTGCCTGAAGGGTGATATGAAGTGCGAACGCACCGCCACATGCACGACCTACAAAGTATGGGATGACGTTTCGCGGGCCATGGAGAAAACCCTGGCCCGATATACTCTGAACGTACTGATCGATCTGGCCAACGGTCAGAACGATCCCATGAATTCTTTCTGAGGTAAGGAACAGTGAATATCGCAGACAATATAACCGATCTGGTGGGAAATACCCCCCTGGTGAGGCTTAACAGGATAGGAAATAAGAACGGGGAGATTCTGCTGAAGCTGGAATTCTTCAATCCCCTGGGAAGCGTAAAAGACCGCATCGGAAAGTTCATGATCGAGGGAGCCGAAAAGAAGGGCCTCATAAATGAAAAGACTACCCTCATCGAACCCACCAGCGGCAATACGGGGATAGCCTTGGCTTTCATCTGCGCCCAGAGGGGATACCGGCTTATCCTGACCATGCCCGAATCCATGAGCCTGGAACGGCGCAAGCTGCTGACCCATCTAGGGGCGGAGCTTGTCCTGACGCCGGCGGACAGGGGAATGAACGGGGCCATACAGAGGGCGGAGGAACTGGCCGGATCCATACCGGACAGCCTTATTCTCCAGCAGTTCGCCAATCCGGATAATCCGGAGGCCCACAGGAAGACAACCGCCCGGGAGATATGGCGTGATACGGAGGGGGAGTTCGACATCTTCGTGGAGTTCGATATCTTCGTCGCCGGAGTGGGAACGGGCGGCACGGTGACGGGAAACGGGGAAATTTTTAAACAGAAGAATTCCGCCGTCCGGGTGTATGCGGTGGAGCCTGTCGGTTCCCCGGTGCTCTCCGGGGGCAAGGCGGGACCCCATAAAATACAGGGAATCGGGGCGGGATTCGTCCCTGCCGTCCTCAATCGGAACATTCTGGACGGGATCATACAGGTCCCCGCCGAAGAGGCGGGGGAGATGGCCCGGCGCCTGGCGAAGGAAGAGGGAATCCTCGTGGGAATCTCCGCCGGAGCCAACGTACGGGCTGCGGAAATGCTGCTTGAGAAACCGGAGAACCGGGGAAAGCGCATTGTCACCATCGGGTGCGATACGGGGGAAAGATACCTGAGCACCTGGCTCTTTGAAGAGTAAAGGAATTATTCAAATGAAATTTGAAACCATAGCCCTCCACGGGGGACAAACCGTGGACGATACGAAATCGAGGGGGGTGCCCCTCTACAGGACATCGGCCTATCTTTTCGATTCGGCCCAGCATGCCCAGGACCTCTTTGATCTGAAGGTCCCCGGCAATATCTATACCCGCCTGGGGAATCCCACCCAGGACGTGTTGGAACAGCGGCTTGCCCAGCTGGAAGGGGGAAAGGCCGCCCTGGCCCTGGCGTCGGGCACCAACGCCATCTTCTACACCATGATCAATATCTGCGACGGGGGGGATGAAATCGTCGCATCCAGCGGGCTGTACGGGGGTACCTACACCATGTTCGACGCCATACTTCCCCAGTTCGGCATAACAACCCGATTCGCCGATGTGAACAATCCGGACAGCTTCCGGGAGAAGATCAACGATAAAACCCGGGCCCTTTATATCGAATCGGTGGGCAATCCCGCCCTGGACGTGGCCGATATCGAGGCCTTCGCCGCCATAGCGGAGGAGTTCAAGCTCCCCCTGGTTGTGGATGCCACTTTTACGACCCCCTACCTGCTCAGGCCTCTGGAGAGGGGCGCCCATATCGTGGTCCACTCTCTGACCAAGTGGATCGGCGGCCACGGAACCGCCCTGGGGGGTGTCGTGGTGGACGGGGGAACCTTTGATTGGACCCAGGAAAAATTCAGCCTCTACAATAAGCCCGACAAGGGCTACCACAACATGCGCTTCGGCCATGACCTGGGCGATATGAATCCCCTGGCCTTCATCGTGCGCATGCGGACCGTTCCCCTCCGGAACCTGGGGGGATGCATCTCCCCGGACAACTGCTGGATGTTCCTCCAGGGGCTGGAGACCCTTTCCCTGAGAATGGAGCGCCATTCGGAGAACGCCCTTTCCGTGGCAAAGTACCTGCAGGGGCACGACAGGGTCGAATGGGTTCGCTATCCCGGCCTGGAAGGGGACAGCCAGTATGAAAAGGCGGTCCGGTATCTTCCCGAAGGGGCGGGGGGCATGGTGGTGTTCGGTATCAAGGGGGGCAGGGAAGCGGGACGCCGTTTCATAGAAGCCCTTTCCCTCTTTTCCCATGTGGCCAATGTGGGAGACGCGAAGAGCCTGGCAATCCATCCCGCCTCAACCACCCACTCCCAGCTCTCGGCGGAAGCCCTGGCCACCGGGGGAATAGGGGAGGAGCTGGTGCGCCTTTCCATCGGCATAGAGAATATCGAGGATATCCTTGAGGATCTTTCCCGGGCTCTCAGCGCATCCTGATTGACGGCCCTCTTTACCGATTGATCCTTTTTGTGTATATTTATACGGAATGGATGAAAGAAAAAGCATAAAGAGCTATGTCATAAGAAAGGGCCGGATGAGTCCGGCCCAGCAGACCGCCTACCGGGAGCTGAAACAGAAATGGGTTCTCCCCTACGGGGAGACTCTTCTGGATTTCGAGAGTATTTTCTCATCCCCCGAGGGGGTGGTATTGGAAATCGGATTCGGCATGGGGGATGCGACCCATCAGATCGCCTCGGAAAACCCGGGAAAGGCCTATCTGGGGGTGGAGGTACACAAGCCCGGGGTGGGCAAGCTTCTTGACCGGATCGAGAAGAGGGGGCTGACCAATATCAGGATCGTGGAACACGACGTCTGCGAGGTCCTGAGGAGTATGATTCCCCCCTCGTCTCTCGAGGGGATCCATATTTTTTTCCCCGATCCCTGGCCCAAAAAGAAGCATCACAAGAGACGATTAATTCAAGAGCCCTTTCTGACGGAGCTGGCGGAGCATCTTAAGCCGGGGGGTTACCTCTATGCGGCCACCGACTGGGACGACTATGCGGAGCAGATGCTGGAAGTCCTGTCCACCAATGGTCTCCTTGAGAATCGCTACCAGGATTTCGCCGATCCCCAGAAGTGGCGGCCCCTGACGAATTTCGAACAGAAGGGTTTGAAGAAATCCCACCGGATTCATGAGTTGTATTTTGTAAGAAAATAGAGTATTTTATGAATAAATATTCGTCGATATCTCAAAAAGACAGGGAGGACGTATGTCTCAGCTAACCGATCAGTTCATTAAGAAGTATACCGAGGTTCTCGACAGGAGCCGGATCAGTCCTGAGCTCTTTGACAAATACAATGTCAAGCGGGGCCTCAGGAATGCCAACGGCACGGGCGTCCTCGTCGGTCTGACCGAGATAGGAAGCGTCAACGGCTATATCCAGGAGGACGAGGAGAAGAAACCCGTGGACGGGAAGCTCAGCTACCGGGGTATCGACGTCAGGGATCTGGTCCACGGCTGCCAGAAGGACGGGCGCTTCGGTTTTGAGGAAACCGTCTTCCTCCTCCTCTTCGGATACCTTCCCAACAGTGAGGAATTGGCCGCCTTCAACGGCATCCTCGGGGAAACGCGAAAGCTGCCCCCCAATTTTACGGAGGATTCCATCCTCAAGAGTCCCAGCAAAAACATCATGAACAAGCTGGCCCGCTCCGTGCTGGTTTCCTACTCCTATGACGCCGATCCGGAGGACATGTCCGTGGAGAACAATCTGCGCCAGTGCGTGGAGCTCATCGCCCGGTTCCCCACCATGGTGGCCTACGGCTACCAGGCGAAGAAGCACTACCACGACGGGGAGAGCCTCTTCCTGCACAGCCCCGTGGAGGATTTGAGCACTTCGGAGAATTTCCTGCTCATGACCCGGCTGGACAAGCAGTATACCCAGCTGGAGGCGGAAATCCTCGACCTTATCCTGATTCTCCATGCGGAGCACGGGGGCGGTAACAACTCCGCCTTCACCACCCATGTCGTCTCCTCCTCGGGCACGGATATCTACTCCGCCATAGCCGCCGCGGTGGGGTCCCTCAAGGGGCCCCTGCACGGTGGCGCCAATGTGATGGTCCATAAAATGATGGAGGATATCAAGAGAAACGTGAAGAACTGGGCCGATAAGAAAGAGGTGAGCGCCTATATTGAGAAGATCCTGAACAAGGAAGCCTTCGACAGGAAGGGACTTGTTTACGGCATGGGCCATGCGGTTTACACCCTCTCCGACCCCC
>QKAI01000439.1 GCA_003246505.1 Spirochaetaceae bacterium
TTTCGGCATAGTAGGCGAGGACGTCCTCCCCGAGGGGGCCGAACTCTTCCAGATTGTCCTCCGGATCAAGGGACTCCTCATCAATCTCACCCTGCCGGTTGAGGGAATCGAAGAAGTACCCCCCCGAGGGCATGACGGCGCTGGGGGGGACGGAAAGGTCACCCTGGGGGTACATCAGCGTGTCCCCCCGGTCATCGGCGGTGGTGTTGAAGTCGCCGGCGACCAGGACCGTCTGGCCCCAGGGGGTCTTCCACTCCTTCCAGTTCTCATTCCTGAAGCCGTAAAAGGTGTAGGGACTCCAGATAATTTCCGTATCTATGCCCATGGCGTCTTTCAGATCATCATCGATGTATCCCAGCATCTGATAGGGTTCGTAAATGCGTATCGGCCGCTTTTCCAGACCGTAATGCTCCCGGAGCCCTTCCACTATGGTACAGTGGATGCCGGTGGTGGGAAATCCTCCGAAATCGACGGGGACCGCACCCTCCCGGAAATTCAGCGCTCCGATCACTTTCTCCTTTCCGTTCATTAACTCTCCATGATACTTTTATCGATTTTTTCAACGTTAATTGGTACGTTCCAATTTTCGTTTCAATAATTAATACACCCTCCTTTATCAGCTGTCAAGTTTTATATACAAATTCTTTTTTTGATAGTAAGATGGGATGTCAGAACATTATCAGGGGAATATCATGGCAACAATAAAGGATGTGGCGAAACTGGCAGGCGTCTCCCACGGCACCGTCTCGAACGTGCTCAGCGGCAGAATCCATGTCAGCGGGGATAAGGTGGAAAAAATCCAGCAGGCCGTGAAAAAGCTCGGCTATATCCCCACCGCCGCGGCCAGGAACCTCAAATCCAACAAATCCATGAATATAGCCATAATTCTCCCCTTCGTCACCGACGAGCATTATGCTTTGATTTACAATGGGATTGAGCAAATACTCACCGAAGCGGGCTATCTGGTGAGCCTATACATCAGCCAGGAGAATCCCAAGAAGGAAGCGGATATCATCGAAATGGTCATGCAGATGAGGGTCGACGCCATTATCAGCTGCCCCAGCGATCCCGAATCGACCCTGGACAGGATCAGATCCATGAGCGAGACCATTCCCGTATGCTTAATAGAAAGGGACATCCCCCCCCCCTCTTCCCTTCGCCGGCACAAGTATAACTTCATCGGATTCAACCACAGGGAGACGATCGGCGAGATAATCGGGATTTATAGAAACAACGGGATAGAGAGCTTCGCCCTTATCTGCGGACCGGAGGAATTCTCCTCCGAATCGGATTGCATCCGGGGATTCGCCGAAGGATGCGGCATCGAAAACCCCGGCCAGTCACCCCATATCATCCTCACGGACAACAACAAGGAGAGCGGCTTCAGGGGGGCCATAGAGCTTTTCCAGTCCTCCTTCATCCCGGAAGTGGTGATCTGCACCTCAAGCCCCCTGGCCTCCAGCGCCAGGAAAGCCCTGGAGTTTACGGCCAGTTATCTCTCCATCCAGCCGGAGATCATTGAACTGGGGGACGAATCCTGGATCAACAAGCACGGGGAGAAGGTTTCCGTCTCCAGGCAATCCATCAAATCGGGGGAGCTGGCCGCCGGGATTATTCTTGAAAATCTGGAGAACCCCGTTTTCCATGAAACCAGAAAGCACCTCATCAACAATACCATAACCGTCAACAGGACAATGCAGGATCAGCCTCCCGCTCCGTCCCTTCCTACCGCGGGCAAGCCCGTATTGAAGATCGCCATGCTGGAGGGGGACATCTCCAAGGCGCTCATCTCCATCGTGAAGAACTTCGAATTCAGGGAGAACTGCCTGGTGGAGATCATCCAGCACTCCTACGACGATCTTTATGAGGCGACCTCCCATATCGACGGAGCATCGGAATTCGATATCCTCCAGATAGACCTTCCCTGGATGGAGGAGTACGTCAACAACGGGAACCTCCTTAATCTGGACCACTACATCAATCAGGTGCCCGGCTTCAAACAGAGGAATATCCCCGGTTCCCTGGAAAGCTATGCCCTCGTCAACAACTCCTATTACGCCATTCCCTTCATCTTCGGATCCCAGCTCCTCTTCTACCGGAAGGATCTGTTCGAAAGCAAAACCCTGCAGAACAGCTATTACGACCAATACAAAACAAACCTCCGGCCTCCCCGGAACTGGAGCGAATTCAACGGGGTGGCCCGTTTCTTCACTAGAAAGTACAATCCCTCCTCCCCCGTCCTCTACGGCACCACCCTGGGGGGGCAGGACTCCTCCGGAGCCGTCTGCGAGGTCCTTCCCAGGATCTGGGGGTTCAAGGGGGACGTTTTTGATGAAAACGGGCAGCTGGTCCTCCACCACCCCGAAGCCCTTCAGGGCATAAGGAGTTATTGCGAGAGCTACAATTACGCTCCCGAGGGCTCCCAGGACGGTTGGTGGAACGAACAGGTGGAGACATTCTCATCGGGCGATTCGGCGATGATGATACTCTTCGTCGCCCATGCCACGGGCATATCCGACCGCCAGCACTCCCGGATAGTCGGCCGCATCGGCTACGAGACCCTTCCCGGCGGGGTGTCCCTCATGGGGGGATGGTCCCTGGGGATCCAGACGGAATCCAGGAACAAGAACCTTGCCTTCAGCTTCCTCAAATGGATCTCCCATAAGGACAACGCCGTCCCCTATATGATACTGGGGGGCTCGAACCCATCCAATTATCTGTACAACTCCCCCGAGCTGAATCTCATTTATCCCTGGCTGGGAAAGTCGATGGAGAGCTTTCAGAACAGCCGGAAGCGGTTTGTCCCCAGGGGGAAAAACGGGACCTTCAAGGAACGGGAGTTCGAGAAGATCCTGGGCCGCCATGTCAACCACTGCATCAAAGGGCAGATCAGTCCGGAAGAGGCGGTGGAAAGGATCTTCCGGGAGCTCAGCCGGGAACTCAGCTGAGCCCGGGTCCGAGGGTCAATCTGCACGGTAAGGCTTGACAGGAGAATTTCCAGCGCCTAACCTTAATAGTAAAATAATTAACGGTTTATTTTGCGGAGGTGGGAATGTCTTTGAAAATCAAGCTCCTCCTTATCATGGCGACCGCCCTGATCCTCCTGAGCGGCGTCTTTCTGATATACGGCGCGTCAAGTTTCTCCAGGGAAATCCGCTATCTTTACAACGAGGACTTCCAGGAGCGGCTTAAGAATATCACCATTGAGTACACCGATGTCGATGTCACGTCCGGCGCCTCGGAAGCGGCGGCCCAGGCACGGCAGGAAGTCCTTGACCGTCTGGAGCGGAAGTACGTCGACCGGGTCGACACCCGGATCCAGCCTTGGATTCTGAACGGGGACAGGGAGACGATCATGAATCTGGGGCCTCCCCTGCCCGATGCGGCGGCGGGGCAGATTATCGGCAGCGGCGAGGGCTGGCTCACCTTCAGCGACGGGCAGGAGGAGTATTGGACCGTGTTCCGCTACTACGAGCCCTGGGACTGGTACACGGGATACCGTATACCGGTCGCCGATATGAACGGCCAGATCCGGGTCTTTGTCCTCCGGACCGTATCCATCCTTCTATTCCTGACGGTCCTCCTTTCCGCCCTGGTCTTTCTCCTGGTC
>QKAI01000270.1 GCA_003246505.1 Spirochaetaceae bacterium
ATGCGCCGGGCCGCCCACAGGGCGAATATCACCTCCGGCCTCATGGGGCCCCTCATGAACATGATGAACAACCTGAACTATGGGGTCACCGCCTTCGCCGGGGGCATTCTGGCCTTCTACGGCATGGTGTCCGTGGGCACCATCGCCGCCTTCCTGAACTATACCCGCCAGTTCTCCCGCCCCCTGAACCAGGTGGCCCAGCTCTACGCCACCATCCAGTCCGCCCTGGCCGGCGCGGAAAGGGTCTTTCAGATACTGGACGAGAAGCCCGAATTCGAGGACGCCCCCGACGCTCTGCCCCTCGCCGAAGTGGCGGGGCGGGTTGTCATGGAGGATCTCCACTTCCGCTACCGGGAGGACGTGCCGGTCCTCCAGGGCATTGACATCCATGCCGAACCGGGGCAGACCATCGCCCTGGTGGGGCCCACGGGGGCGGGGAAGACCACCATCATCAACCTGCTCACCCGGTTCTACGACTACCACCGGGGCACCATCACCATCGACGGCAGGGACATCCGCCATATTAAAAAGGAGGACCTCCGACGGGCTCTGGGCATCGTGCTCCAGGAGACCTTCCTCTTCTCCGGCACGGTGAAGGAGAACATCCGCTACGGCCGGCTGGATGCCACGGATGAGGAAATCGTCCGGGCGGCGACCCTGGCGAACGCCCATCAGTTCATCCACCGCATGCCCCGGGGCTACGATACGGAGATCACGGAAAACGGGGCGAACCTCTCCGAGGGCCAGCGGCAGCTCATCGCCATCGCCCGGGCGATTCTTTCCGATCCGTCCATTCTGATTCTGGACGAGGCCACCTCCAGCGTGGACACCCGCACGGAGATCCAGATCCAGGAGGGGATGCTTAAGCTCATGGAGGGGAGGACCAGCTTCGTCATCGCCCACCGGCTGTCCACCATCAAGAAGGCCGACGCCATTCTGGTCATGGACGGGGGAAGGATCGTGGAGCGGGGAACCCACGGGGAGCTGATGGGGGCGAAGGGTTTCTACCACAATCTCTACAACAGCCAGTTCGGCCCCGAGGCGATAGGGGGGGCATAGGATTGCCAGGGACGCCGGATTCGGATAAAGTGGAAAAAAACGGAGAGAGGAGATTGCCATGCAGTTTGACAATGTGACGGTCATTAAAAAGGCCAATATCTATTTTGACGGAAAAGTAACCAGCCGGACGGTCCTGTTCGCCGGGGGAGAGAAGAAAACCCTGGGCATCATGCTCCCCGGGGAGTACGAATTCGGAACCGGGGACAGGGAGATCATGGAGGTTCTGGGGGGCAGCATGGATATCATGCTCTCCGGTGAGACGAAATACACCACCTACGGCGAGGGGACCAGTTTCGAAGTTCCGGCCAACTCCAAATTCAAGCTGATAATCAGGGAGCCCGCCGATTACTGCTGCTCCTATATCAAGGCATAAGTAAAAGAAAAAGATTGAAAGGGCCCCTCCCCTCTTATATACTTGGGTCATGGGTGATCCCTTAATGAAACAGACAATCCTCGTTGTGGACGATATGGCGGACAACATTTCCCTGTTGTCCAGCATATTGTCCGATGAATATAAGGTGAAAGCGGCCAACCGGGGCGGCCTGGCCGTGAAAATTGCCCAGGCCGCCCTCCCCGATCTGATCCTTTTGGATATCATGATGCCCGAGATGAACGGATACGATGTCTGCCGGGTTCTCAAGAACGATCCGCGCACCCGGAATATCCCCGTTATTTTCATCACCGCCCTGGGCGAAATGGAGGACGAGAGGACCGGCTTCGAATACGGGGCGGTGGATTACATCACCAAGCCGGTAAGCCCCCCCATCGTACTGGCCCGGGTCAAAACCCATCTGGCCCTCTCCCATCAGAACCGGGTGCTGGAGCAGATGGTATCCGACCGGACGGCGGAACTGGCCAAAAGCCGCCTGGAGATCGTACACCGCCTGGGCCGGGCGTCGGAATTCCGGGATAACGAGACGGGGATGCATGTCATAAGGATGAGCCACTACTGCCGGATTCTGGCGGAGGCCCTGGGCCTGGAGGGTGGGGAAACGGACATCATCTTCAACGCCACCCCCATGCACGACGTGGGTAAAATAGGCATTCCCGACACGATTCTCCTCAAACCGGGGAGGCTGACCAATGGGGAGAGCCGGGTTATGAAGAGGCATGCTGAATTCGGCGCCCGCATTATCGGGGAGCACCAGGACCCCCTGCTGCGGGCTGCGGCCACCGTGGCCCTGACCCACCACGAGAAATGGGACGGGACCGGTTATCCCCGGGGTCTTAAGGGGGAGGAGATCCCCCTGATCGGGCGGATTACCGCCGTGGCCGATGTCTACGACGCCCTGACCAGCGAGCGGCCCTACAAAAAGGCCTGGGCCGCGGAGGACGCCCGGGAGTATATCCTCGGGGAGAGGGGCCGCCATTTCGATCCGGATCTGACCGATCTGTTCCGGGACAACTTCGATTCCATCGTAAAGATCATGGGGGAACACGCGGACCGGGACGATGGGGATGAGGCTCCCTGAATGAAACTCCGAACCGCCTATTTTGCCGCCTTTTTCTCCGCCATCATCATCTTTCTGCCCTCCATCTTTTTCTCGGGAAAGCTGCTCATAGAGAGGCGGATGATACAGACCATGGACCGGGATCTTGTGAAGCAGCTGGACCGGACCGTCAATCTTCTCAGATACATAGCCCTTCAGACGGACAGCACCCTGAAGGATTATTCCAGCTGGGATGATACGTATAACTTCGCCGGGGACCTCAACCGGGAATACATAGACACGAATCTTGACATTGCCTTCTTCTCCTGGATCCAGCTGGCAGCCATTGCCGTTCTGGACGTCAACGGGGACCTTCTCTACGGGGATGCGGTGGATGGGGAGGGGAACTACGACCCGGGGCTCCTGAGGAACATAGAGCCCAGGATAACTCCCTCCCTACCCCTCATGGACGGGGAGTCGCCTATCCGGGGGGGCTACTTCATGCTGGAAGGGGAGGATCTCTTCCTCGCGGTGAAACGGCCGATCCTGCCCAACGACGGGGAGGGGGATCCGGCGGGATGGCTCGTCTTCGTAAGCCGCTATACGCCGGAATCCCTCGGGGCTTACGGCGATCTCATAGATGTGGATTTCTCCCTGGAACAGCGGAGGGACTATCCCTTTCTGGCCGAAGAGAGGGGCCATGAGGCGGAACTGAGTTATCCCTCCCCCGACAGGGGGGAAGCCCGGATGCTCATGGAGAATATCACCGGGGACAGAAAACTGCTACTCACCGTTACCCAGGACCGGACCGATCTGGCCCATCTGCTCCATTCCCTCAGATTGTTTTATTTCTTCTTCATAGGACTGACTATCCTTATCGCCGGTACGGCCTTCGTTTACCTGCTTATCAGCATTATAGGACGGCTGGAAAATCTGTCCCGCCAGGTGCAGGACATCAAAAACGGTAACCTGAGGATAAGAAGGGTTAAGACCGGGGGAAGTGATGAGATTACCCTTCTGGGGGAGAACATCAACGATCTGATCCGCTCCCTGGAAAGTTCACGCCAGGATCTGGAGGAGAACGAGAATTTCCTGAACCGGCTTATCAACT
>QKAI01000026.1 GCA_003246505.1 Spirochaetaceae bacterium
GCGTCGATAAAGAGATCCGCCCCGAACTCAGGATCCCAGGACTGCCCGTTCGCCCCATCGGCCTTCAATTCCTGCCAGCTCCATCCGGCCTGCAGGTCGGAGAAAACCTCCCCGCCCCAGAGAATTCCCAGGCTGTCCTCTTCCATAGATTCCAGAACGGACAGGGGTTCCTCCTCCTTTTGGACGGCCTCCTCCTCCGACTGTCCGAAGAGACCGTCCCCCCCGAAGAGGGAGTCCTCCGAGAAGGGGTCATTCGCCTCCTGCGCCGTCAGCAGAAAGGGTAATAGTAAAAATAAAAGGTGAATGCGCTTCATCGGCTGCTCTCCTCCAGGTAGGCCTTGGTAAAAAGATGGTCCGGCAGGGCATTCAGGGAGACCTGGTCAAAGACCAGAACGGTCCGGTTCCCCTCCTTCAGATTGTCATTAAAGTAAACCTGACGGTAGATGTATTTACCCTCGATGAGGGACCATTTCGGGGCCAGGACGGTGCGCATGAGGGTTCCGGTCAGGCTGTAGTCCTCCTCCTTGTAGGGGATAAGTTCCTTTTTGCCGACCCATACCCTGATTCGGCTGTAGTCCACCGATTCGGTTTTGGCTTCCAGATCCAGAATCCAGCAGTCGATCTTCCCGAGCATGCCCTCGGTCATGGCGAGTATTGCGTAGTCCTCCACGAAATCGGCCGTTCCCAGGTCGTCGTTGTTCACGTCCGAATCCTGTACCGAATCCCGTGCCGTGGAGTGGCTGAAGCGGCGGCTTTCCGGGTCGTAGATCCAGAAATTGTCCCCCTGCATCAGATAACCCGTTCCCTTGTCCACATCGGGCTTGATGACGATGGCCAGGAATTTCTCCTCCCCGTCCACCCTCTCCGGGCGGCTGAACAGGGTCATCTCCTGGGTCTCCGGCGTCTCACCGGCCCGGTAGGTCACCATGGTGAACCGGCAACTGAAGTCGGTCTCGAAGTTCAGGTTCCTGTCCACCGCCGCCAGGACGTCCCGGGGATCGGGGGCCTGGGCATGCAGAGCCGTCAGCCCCGCTATGAAAATGATGGCACCGTAAATCGCGTTTTTTCTCATCTTAACTTTCCTCCTTAAGCAATGCTGTGGATGGCCTTGGCCGGATCCAGTTTCGCCGCCTTCCTGGCGGGAAGATAACTGGCGATTCCCACAAGGACCACAATCGTCAGGACCGTGGTCAGAATCCTTTCCGGGGCGAAAACCAGGGACATGTGGTTCCGGTAGAGAAACAGGTCCATGAAGCTATGCCCCCCGTCAAAGGTGATGTTCCGTAGGGCCGCTCCGACGATTTCCGCTATCCCGATGCCCGCGGCTGTCCCCAGAAGGGTTATGAGCAGCATCTCGCACAGGAGGGTCCACAAAAGGGGAGCCCTCCTCATGCCCAGAGCCCTGAGGGTTCCTATCTCCTTGCGCCGCTCGTAGATGACCATGCGCAGGGTGTTACCCACTCCCACCAGTATGATTCCTAACAGGATTATCATGACGATCATGGCGGTCCCGTTGAAGAAGGAGGACATGACGAACACAAAGGGGATATCCTCCTCCAGGCTGGAGAGGTAGTACCGGGTGCCCTCCCACTCCTGCCGGGAGAGGCGGGCCAGCAACTCCTGCCGCTCCGCTCTGTCCCCGGGCCGGTCGACCAGGGGGATGTTTCTGCCGTTCAGGTAGCGCCAGAACTCGGTGGCCCGCTCCTCCGATCCCTCCGGATCGGCGAGGAAGTAGTGGACCTCCGTGCTGGCCCCCTCGGGAATGTTCAGAAGCCGGTTCAGGTAGGCCCGCCGGACGAAGACGGCCAGGTCGCTTATCATCCCCAGGTCGCCGGAGATGATTCCCGTGACCGCCACTTCGGTCACATTCTGCATGCCCTGCTGGGTGCGGGTTTTGAGCATGATCCGGTCCCCCGGACCGACCATGAGCTCCTCCGCCAGGTTCTCGGAGACCAGAACCCCCTGTTCGTCCTCTTCGGTCAGGTAGCGGCCCGACTCCATGATGAGCAGTTTCTTCATGCCCGTCTCCTCCTCCGGGTCTATGCCTATGATCATCTGCTGCATGGCTTCGCTGCCGTTGATCAGGGTCCCGTAGGTGGTGGTGCGGAAGTTCATGCGCTCCAGGTCGGGGAAGAATTCCCTCCCCAGGGCGGCGGCCGAATCATCCCTGTCGATGCGGCTCACCATCCGGTCCCGGTCGTTCAGGGAGAAGCCCTTCATGACGATGTGACCGGAGATCATTCCCGCCTGCTGATTCAGGAAGGAGTCGAGCAGGCCGTCCCCCACGGCGCTGACCAGGAGGATCACCGACAATCCGAAGGCGATGGCTCCCGCCAGCAGGAAGCTCCGTTTTTTTTCCCGGGCCGTATTCTTAAGGGCCAGTTTAAGGTATCTCATGGTTTACTCCTCCCTCATGGCTTCGACGGGCTGGATCTGCAGGGCGAATCCCACCGGGTACAGGACCGAAAGGATCGCCGTCAGGAACATGAAAAGAAATCCCGCGCCCAGGGCCCATCCTGACAGGGCGGGGTAGAGGGTGTTCCCCCCGGCTATCATCTGGAGCAGGGAGCCCTCGGCGGCGGGAATGCCCGCCCTGCCGATCAGGGTGATGACCAGGCTGCCGGCGAACATCCCGGAAAGGCCGAAAATCAGGCTGATCATCAGGGATTCGGCCAGGAACAGAAGAAAGACGAATCCCTTTCCGGCGCCCATGGCCCTCATGGTTCCTATCTCTCCTGTCCTTTCCATAACCGAGATGATGAGGGTGTTCATGATGATGATCACCGCCACGATGAACAGGACCAGCAGGGCGGCGTTCATGACCCCCTGTATGCCCATGGTGGTCATGGACATGGGGGCCGCCGCGTGCCACCACTCGCTCACCGTATAATCGGGACCCCTTTCCAGGGTATAGGGGAAGAGTTCCTCTATCATCAGGCGGTTAAGCCGGCGGGTGACGGAACCGTCGGGCCTTTCGTCCATGAGGTTGCGGGTCATGGTATCGAAGGGGTAGCTCTCCAGGGGGGAGCCCTTCTGCAGGCCCTCTATTCCCATGAGACGGTTGACGATCCGGCTGATCAGCTCCGCCCCGTTCTCTTTTCCCCCTCGAATCTCATTCAGCCGGGTCTTTTCCTCTTCGGTCAGAAAACCCCTGAGGTAGACTATCTCCTCCTGGTCCGAGCTCAGGAACTGCCCGGCGAACCGGGGGGCGTCTTTCACGTAATCGGGGGTAAAGGTCTGGAAGGAGGCGGTAAAATAGTCGTCCATTTTTTTCCGGAAGGCTTTGACCGCCCTCTTGTCCCCCTCCTTCAGGGAGACCAGGAACCACTGCCAGTCCCTGTTTTCCGTCTGGGACAGCTGGTGGCGCAGGGACATGTCCCCCAGGAGAGAGCCCAGATCCGTTTCCACAGGATCAACGGAGGCTTCCCCGTCAAGGGAGACCTCCCCGAACAGGTCGTCCTCCGAGGGGGCGAAGAGGAACTCCTCCGCCAGCTCCGAGGTCTCCCCCTTCTGCACCGGCGGATTCAGCCCGCAGAGCAGATTCAGGTTCTGCTGGTCCATCAGGCAGGTCCGGGGCAGCATGGGATACATGTCCCCCTT
>QKAI01000353.1 GCA_003246505.1 Spirochaetaceae bacterium
TACCGAAGGGTTAAGAAAAAAATGTCCCTACCCATGACAGGTCAAAGAGATATGGGATAGTTCAAAAATGGATTAAATGGTCGGAAATCCCCTTTCCCCTGATTTTTTTCCTGCTCCCCGGAACGGGGACGGGAAACGTCCGAAATCTATGGGAACCCCTCACATTTCGTCTGAATTTTTATGGAAAATGGGGAGGGTAAGGATTACAATTTCTCCCATGGATTACAGCAATATTCAAAAGAGATATCAGTTTCCCCGGGATTTTGTCTGGGGCGCCGCCACCGCTTCCTATCAGATAGAGGGAGCCTGGGACGAGGACGGAAGGGGCCTGTCCACCTGGGATGTTTTTTCCCGGGAACCGGGACGGGTCTTCGAGGGACATACGGGGGACGTGGCCTGCGACCACTATCACCGGTATAAGGAAGATGTGGCCCTCATGAAAAGGATAGGCATAAAAAACTATCGCTTTTCCATCGCCTGGCCCCGGATTCTGCCCCGGGGGGAGGGGGAGGTCAACCGGAAGGGACTGGAGTTCTACTCCGATCTGGTGGACGAGCTGCTGGCCGCGGGCATCGAACCCCTGGTGACCCTCTTCCACTGGGATCTTCCCCAGGCGCTGCAGGAGAATTACGAAGGCTGGGCCAGCCGCCGGACCGCGGAACTCTTCGCCGATTACGTGACCGTCGTCGTTAAGGCCCTGGGCGACCGGGTCAAGCGATGGGCGACCATTAATGAGATCATGTGCTTCACCATCCTGGCCCATGAGCTGGATTGGCACGCCCCGGGCGGGAAAAGGGACAAGGCCTATACCAACCAGACCGTGCACCACGCCCTTCTGGGGCACGGTCTGGCCCTTAAAGCCATAAGGGAGATCTGTCCCGACGCCCAGGTGGGAATCGTGGAGAATCTCAACGCCTCCTGGCCCTACTATAATACGGAAAAGGATCTGCAGGCGGCCCGCAAGGCCTGGAAGGAGATGAACGCCCAGAGACTCTTCCCCCTCTTCACCGGGGAGTACGACCCGACGGGATTCGAACGCCACGCCGGCCCGCTGCCCCGGGTGGAACCGGGGGACATGGAGATCATCTCCCAGAAAATGGATTTCGTCGCCTACAACTACTACAGCTGTCCCCCCGTGCGCCATGCCGACAATGAGGAGGGTTACGAGGTGGTTCCCGTGCCCCAGGCCTATCCCCGCACCGCCATGGACTGGCCCATCACTCCTGACGCCCTCTACTGGACCCTCCTTTTCACGAAGGATTTTTTCGGGGACATTCCCGTCTATATAGCGGAAAACGGCATGGCCGCTCCGGATCAGGTGGAGGAGGACGGTTCCGTACAGGACACGGACCGGGTGGAGTACATCAAGACCCATCTGCGAAGCTGCCACAGGGCCATAGAGGACGGGGCGAATCTCAAGGGCTACTACGTCTGGTCCTTCATGGACAATTTCGAGTGGGCCTACGGCTATTCCAAACGCTTCGGCATCGTCCGGGTGGATTACGACACCCAGAAGCGCACCCTCAAAGAGTCGGGACGCTACTACAGCCGGGTCATTTCGGAGAACCGGGTTCTTTAGCCTGGGAGGTTTCTGACCGAGTCAGAACCGGGCTTTCCGCTCGAACGCCCCCGGCCGTCGGACCGACGGCCGGAGGCATAACCGCTGCAATCCCTACCTCACTTCCGCGGTGACATGTATCTCCTCGCCCCGGATCTCTTCCAGAGGCAGAAGGGGTCCCTCTAAAACTTTCCCGTTGACCTTCAGCACAACACCGCCGGAACCGTTCCCCCCGTTCTTCACGTCTATGACCACCCGGGTGCCCCGGAATTGGCGGGTGACCCGGAATCCCTTCCAGTCGGCGGGGACGACCGGGCTGATGACCAGCCCCTGGTAATCGGGACGAATGCCCAGGATGTACTGGGTGATGGCGTAGTAGTTCCAGGCCGCCGTACCCGTGAGCCAGGAGTTCTTCCCTTCCCCCGGTTTCCAGGCTTCCTTGCCGGCGATCATCTGGCAGTAGACGTAGGGCTCCATCCTATGCAGGTCAGAAATCTCCTCCAGGTAGGAGGGGCAGATCTTCCGGTAGTAGTCGAAGGCCCGGTCCCCCCGGCCGGCCAGGGCTTCCCCTATCATGATCCAGGGGTTGTTGTGGCAGAAAATCCCCCCGTTCTCCTTGTAGCCGGCGGGGTAGGTACTGATCTCCCCGTACTCAATCCGGTATTCGGTGAAGGCGGGGCTGTTCAGGACGATCCCGTACTCGCAGTCCAGGTGCTCCTTTACTCCGTCCAGGGCGCTGAGGCAGTAACCCCTGTCCTTGCCTATCTCCGCCATGGTGCAGAATCCCTGGGATTCTATGAAGATCTTACCCTCGGCGTCGTCCTTCGTACCCACCTTCCTTCCGAAGTAGTCGTAGGCCCGGAGGAACCATTTCCCGTCCCAGCCGTGCTCCATGACCGCCTCTTCCATGGCGGCGATGTGCTTTTCAGCCTCCACGGCCAGATCGATCCGCTCTATGAGGCGGCAGAGTCGGGCGTACTCCCGGCCGTAAAGGACGAAGAGCCCGGCGATCATGAGGGATTCCGCCGTGCCCCCCTCCCTATTCTCCGTGGTCTGGAAGGATTCGTTCGGGTCCTTAGAGAAACAGTTCAGGTTCAGGCAGTCGTTCCAGTCCGCCCGGCCGATGAGGGGCAGCCCGTGGGGGCCGAGCCGCTTCACCACATGGGTGAAGGAGGCGGTCAGATGGTCGAAGAGGGGAGCCGCATTGCTTTCATCGTTGTTGTAGGGGACGATTTCGTTCAGGAGGGAGAAGTCCCCGGTCTCCTTGATGTAGGAAACCGTGGAGAGGATGAGCCAGAGGGGATCGTCGTTGAAATTCCCCCCGATGGCGTTATTCCCCCGCTTGGTCAGGGGCTGGTACTGATGGTAGGCGGAACCGTCCGCCAGCTGGGTGGCGGCTATGTCCAGTATCCGCTGCTTCGCCCTTTCCGGGGCCTGATGGACGAAGCCTATCAGGTCCTGATTGGAGTCCCTGAATCCCATCCCCCGGCCGATGCCCGTCTCGAAAAAGGAGGCGGACCGGCTCATGTTGAAGGTCACCATGCACTGGTACTGGTTCCAGATATTCACCATCCGGTCCAGCCTCTCGTCCCCCGAATCCACCACGTAGCGGGAGAGCAGATCCTCCCAGTAGCGGCACAGCTCGTCAAAGGCCTCATCCACCCTCTTCCCGGTGGAGAAGCGGGCCATCATCTCCTTCGCCTTAACCTTGTTGATGATACCCTTGGATTCCCATTTCTCCTCCTCACCCATCTCCACGTAACCCAGGAGAAAGACGAATTCCGCCGATTCCCCCGGGGCGAGTTCCCGTTCAAGGAAGTGGGAGGCGATGGGGGACCAGCCGTGGGCCACCGTGTTGCCCGGCTTACCCTCCCGGACTGTCCGGGGATCGTCGAATCCGTTATACAGGCCCAGGAAGGACTCCCGGTCCGTATCGAAGCCCTGGGTGGGCACGTTCACGCTGGAGAAGGCGAAGTGGTTCCGCCGCTCCTTGTACTCCGTCTTATGGTAGATGGCGGCGCCCTCCGCCGTGGTCTC
>QKAI01000266.1 GCA_003246505.1 Spirochaetaceae bacterium
AAAAAAGGGAAAATCAGGAAATTTTGTTCAGGTGCACCAGTTCCTCCCGGATCATCTCATAGAGGGTCCCCCTGTTGCTTCTGCGGCTGCCGTCGGGGGATCCGGCGGGAATCCCCGTCAGGATCTCCATTCCCTCGTCGATGGTGGAAACGGGATAGATATGGAACACTCCCCGCTCCATGGCCTGCATCAGCTCCCGGGAGGGGAGGAGGTTCTCCACGTTCTGCCTGGGCAGTATGACCCCCTGCTCCCCGGAAAGGCCCTTCATGCAGCAGATGCGGAAGAATCCCTCCACCTTCTCCGTCACTCCCCCCACGGGCTGGATGACCCCGAACTGGTTCACCGATCCGGTAACGGCAAGGTCCTGCCTCAGGGGGACGCCGGCGATGGCGGAGAGCAGGGCGTAGAGCTCGGTGGAAGAGGCGGAATCCCCCTCTATCTCGTAGTAGTTCTGCTCCACGCAGATGCCCGCGTAGAGGGAGAGGGGCAGGTTCCGGGCGTAACGGTTGCGCAGATACCCCTCCAGAATCAGGATCCCCTTGTTGTGGATCTCCCCGGAGAGGCCCGCCTCCCTCTCTATGTTGATGATCCCCTCCTTGCCGGCTCCCACCGTGGCGGTGATCTTCATGGTGCATCCGAAGGAGAAGAAATTGCCCCTCTCCAGCACGGCCAGGCCGTTGACCGACCCCACTTCGCTGCCCTCCACGTCGATGAGGAGGCTTCCCTTCTCCACCTGCTCCAGGATCGTCTCCTCGGGCAGGTCGTAGAGGTACTGGCGGCACTCCATGGCCCGGCGGACCGCCTCGTTGTCTATCTCCGTTTTGCCCAGCTGGCCCGCCCAGTAATCCGCCTCGCGGATCAAATCGGAGATGAGGGAGAACCGGGTGGAGAGCTGGTCCTTCCTTTCGGCGAGGAGCACCCCGTAGCGGATGGTCTCCTCCAGGCCGCTCAGGGTGATCTTCTTCAGGTCGTACTTTTCAATGAAGGAGCGGATGAAGCGGACATACTCGTCGGTGGTCTTCGGATCCCGGGGCATCCAGGAGTTGAACTCCGCGGGGATCTTGAAGTATTTGCGCAGATCCCCGTCAATGGCGGAGAGGATGTCGTAGAGCCGTTCCTGGCCTATGAGGATGATCTTGGTGTTGAACCGAACCGGCTGGGGCTTCATCCCCGCCGTGGGCGGGCCCAGGGGGGAGGGGGGCAGTTCCAGCTCCACCTGCTCCGTATCGATCACCCGCTTGAGTTCGGTCCAGACGTTATCCTGGGCCAGAAGGTCGTCCGCCCGGAGGATCAGCACCCCCCCGGAGGCCTTGAGGAGGGAGCCCGCCCGGATCATGGTGAAATTGGTTTTCGTGTCGCCGGAGATCTCCGTGCGGGACTCTATGGTGCCGAAGAGGTTGGCCCGGGTGGGATTGGTCTCCCGGATGACCGGCCTCTCCTTCGTGCCCGAGTTGTCCACGATGATGTTTATGGTGTACCGGCGGAGCTCCTCCTCCAGTTCCTCCCCGTCCTCCTCCTCGTCCAGGGTAAAGATGTCCAGGTTCGCCAGGATGTCCTTCTCCAGGCCCACCAGGTAGGGGCTGTACTGCTCCCCCTTCCAGTCCAGGCGGATCAGGTCCATCTCGTGCTTCAGGGCCGGCCCCACCAGCTCCGACTGGAGCTCCTCCAGTTTCTCCTGAAGGGTCCTCCGGGCTTTCTGGAGCTTCTCGTAAAGGTTCTTCATCCGGTCAACCAGGCCGAAGTAGGCCTCCCTCTTGGCCATCCAGAACTCCTCCGTTACCGCTTCCTCCCCCTCCTCCGGCTCCTGGCCGATCAGATCGTGGAGCTCGTCGAAGGTGACCGGCTCGTCCTTGAAGACCGGGACCAGATCGGCGGAGAGCTCCTCGTCGGCCTCCTCGTCCCCCAGCTGTATGGTGCAGAACCCGGCGGTCTTCAGGACCTCCTCGAAATCCTTGAGCTCCCGGTTTTCGTTCTTCTCCGTCTCTCCGATCAGATTGTCCCGGCGGACCGTGTAGGCCTGGCTCTTGAGCTTCTCCCGGATGATCTGCTTCATCTTCTCCACCAGGGCTTCCAGGGTCTCCTTGAAGCGGTGGGCCTCCCCCTCGGGGAAGTAGATGACCCGGGGATTTTCCGGCTTGTCGAAATTAAAGGCGTAGGCGATGTCCTCCAGGGGGACCGTTTTGGCCCGGTGCCGCTTGAGTATCTCCTGGACCGCCGTATACCGGCCGGTGCCGCTCTCCCCGGTGACGAAGATGTTGTATCCCTTGGCGTTGATGGAAAGGCCCATCTCAAGAGCCTGCACGGCCCGGGGCTGGCCGATCACGCCCCAGCTGTTCTCGCTGTAATCTTCGGAAATTTCATCGGCCATGGCAATATCAATCCGGAGTTCCTCCGGCTTAAGCTTTCTGTGCTGTGTCATAAATTTTACTATAAACAATTCGGCCTAAGCAAACAAGTGCGGGTTTTCCGATTTATTTCCCGCTTCCCGGCCTTTTGAGAGGGGGCAGATAGCGGACTTTCCCCGTGTAGACCTTCCAGGTCTTCTCCTTTTCTCCCAGGGTAACCACGCAGCCCACGTAATCGGGCAGCTTTTCCAGGGGGATCTCCCCGGTAATAAGGCGGGTGCCGCCCGGAGCGGGGGGCAGGTCGGAAAGGCTGACGCTCTCCCCACCGGTGGCGGTGAAGAGGGCTTCCACGATCAGATTGTCCGGAAGGAGGGAGGTGTCCAGGTCCTCCGGTGCTTCCACTTTGAGAGTATGGTAGACCCGGTCCGTTCCGAAGCTGTAGTCCCAGTTCAGCCTGTAGCCGTAGTAGTCCTCCGGCCGGGCCAGATAGTTTTTCGCAAAGGGGGCGATGACTCCCATCATGATGAGGATGACCACCAGGTCCAGCATGACCATCTTCCGGCTTCTCAGGGAACGGTCATAAACGACTCTGCGCCGGTTGCCCGAATAACGGGCCATCTCCCGTTCCCGCCGGGCTTTCTCCCGGTAGTAGAATCCCTCCTTCAGGAGCTGATCCTCCGGGGAATCCGGTTTTCTTCTTTTCACCCCTATTCCCTGTCCAGGAGCTTGTCGCTCCGCCACCAGGAGACATCCGCCTCCGTATCCAGATAGGTCAGGGCCATGAGCATCCCCTCGTCGGAGAGGAAGTAGGTGTTGAATATCTCCGGGGTGCCGAAGAGCTCCAGACCGCGGTTGAACAGGGTCTTCCCCTCCCCGTTCATGGCGATGAGGGAGTTGGCCGACCCCCCCGTCTTGGCCAGGAGGAGATGGATGCCGGAGGAGGTGGTTCCCAGGAGATCGTAGATATAACGCATCTCCTTCCCCTCCTCCCTCAGGGTGAACTCGGGGATCTTGAACCCCCCGTCGTATTTCTGTGCGGCCAGGTCCAGGGTATAGAGACGCCGTTCCGAACCGGCCCAGCCCGAGGACATGTCTTCGGGGTAGTAATCGGCCAGAAGGTAGATTTCATACCGACTCGGATGGCAGGAGAGGGAGACCAGGGATCCCCAGTAGCCCTCATCCAGGACGGGAAGATTGTCATTGTCGATGATGACGTGGTAAAGAAGATCCCCCT
>QKAI01000172.1 GCA_003246505.1 Spirochaetaceae bacterium
ACTGCGGATACGTTTTTTTTCCTGAACCATGCGGTCCTGGGAAAAGCGATAGAGAAGCACATAGGTAATGATGCCCTCTCCGGTCCTGTTTCCCATGATCACGCAGTCCGTGGTAATGAGGATCCCCCCCAAATTCAGCTGGACATCCTTGATCAGTTCATGGGGCCGGAAGACGGGGGGAGTGTCGAATTCGCAGGAGAGACCGACGGAGCTGATATCCCTGATCCTAGCCCTGTGGTATACATTGCCATGGCAGAGATTGAGGGTGGCATTGCTTCCTTTCCCGCATTGATAACGAATATACTTTCTCCGTCCCCGGGCATTGGTGACTTCGAGCATTCTCATGAGGTTTTTTATGCACTCCCGGTTACCCTGCCTGAGGCAGATCACCCCGCAGGTCACCCCCGTGTCCAGTGCGAAACGATCAATCATGGATTTATCCCTGAACCGGCCCGATAAAATGCCGATCTGAAGATGGGGTCTTCTCTGCAGATGCCCGGATATTCTCTTTTTCCACTCCGTTTCCGCCAGGGAGCCGTCGATGTTCACATAGAAAATATGGCTATCATATCGGGCTATCAGAGAATCAAGGCTCTCATGATTATGAATACTGTAAACCTCATACTCCTTCTCGGCCAGGAAAGAGACAATCTGTTCCCGGATCAGACCATGGGACATTACTATGAAAATCTTTTTTCCCTCATACATTGTGCTCACCCCGGAATGCAGTTATGGCAATAATAATCTATAATTACCGGTTCGTCAAAAAGAAAAAAATAAAAAAAAGGAGTCCCGGGAGTGCTATGAGAGTCTCTTCTCCAGTTCCTTCTGAAGGGTATTGTGAATATAACTTCGAATCTTTGACCGCTGGGCCACCCGTTCCGGGGGGAACTTAAAAAGCAGAACATAGATTATGGTCCCCTGGTCGTTCCGGCTTCCGATTATCACGGCATCCGTGTTAAGGAGGAATCCGCCCAGCTTAAGCTGGATGTTCGTTAACAGCTCGTTTTTCGTCAGGTCAGGACTGGTATCGAAGACGCAGGAGAGTCCCACCGAACTGATATCCAGTATACTCCCCTTGTAGTGGCTGGCGTAATGATTGAAATTCAGGGTCGTCTGGCCGTTCAGCTCGCACTTCAGGCGCAGATATTTTCTGCGTCCCTTGGCTTCATTCGCCTCCAGAACCTTGATCATGTGGGCCGAGCAGTCCTTGACCCCCTGGCGCAGCTGAATGAAGCCGCAGCTGATGCCCACATCCAGGATGTAGGAATTCACCATTTCCGGATCGGTAATGCGCCCGGAGAGAATGCCGACCTGAAGCCCCGCGTTCTGGCTGATCAGTTTGCCTATGGTCGTCTTCCATTCCGATTCGGTGAGAGTCCCGTCTATGTTTATATAGAGGATCGAATCGGGATAGCGATGGACCAGAGTTTCCAGCTTTCTCTGGTCGTTGATGATATAGACCTCATATTCGTTTTCCGAAAGAATCTTTATGATATGCTCACGGACAATTTCGTGGGGCAGAACAAAGAAGACTTTCTTTCCTTCGTACACGCCGTACCTCGCTTCCACTGTTTAGTTTACATAAGCATAGTTTATTTTGCAGAACGGGTCAAATCGACAGGGGCATTTCTTATTGAAGGGACCCTGCTTTTCTGTTAATATGGTCCCCCTATGAACAACGCTTTCGCATGCCGTCTCTGCGGCGAATGCTGCTCCGGGGATATGAAGGTTTTCCTGAATCCCCGGGACAGGGAACTTCTCTGTGAATATCTCTCCTGTCCCCCGGAGGAACTTTTTTCCCGGGGATATCTTGTGGAGGATCTGCGCAACGGGATTTCCCTGCCCCGCCTGAAATTCCGGGAGTTTTCCGGGATAAAATTCTGCCCCTTCCTGGAGAATAGGCTGGATGAAGAGGGATCTCTCCAGGGGCTGTGCCAGCTCCATCCCCAATATAAGCCTCTCGTCTGCCATCTGGCACCCCTCTGCCGGACGGTGGATTTTGCCGAGGGCACAGAAATCTACGGCTTCATGCCTCCCCATCCCGCCTGTCCCGGCTGCGGCCCCGAAGGGGAGGGGAGGGAAGTTCTTACCCATGACTCCCTTCCCGGGGATCTGAAGTCGCGTTTGGAGGAGGAGAGGGAGTACTTCCGGAGCCTCTGGCTTGCTCTGGACGGGGGTTTATGATAAAATGGCCCCACTATGGATAAGCAGATTGTACTGACGGGAATCAAACCCACCGGCATGCCTCATATCGGTAATTATCTGGGGGCGATCAAACCGGCCCTCTCTCTGAGCGAGAAGTACGAGTCCCGCTTTTTTATCGCCGATTATCACTCCCTGAATTCCATTAAGGATCCCGGGGAGCTGCGCGGCTATACCTATGAAATCGCCGCCTGCTGGCTGGCCTGCGGACTCGATCCGGAGAGGGTTCTCTTCTACCGCCAGTCCGATGTTCCCGAGACATTCGAGCTGACCACCATGATCATGGCCTTCACTTCCAAGGGGCTCATGAACCGGGCTCACGCATACAAAGCCCAGCTGGACATCAACAGGGAAAAGGGAAAGCCGGACGATCACAACATCAATATGGGCCTATACACCTATCCGGTGCTCATGGCCGCGGACATCCTGCTGTTCGATACCAATTACGTTCCCGTGGGGCGGGACCAGGTGCAGCATATAGAGATGGCCGCCGATATCGCCGAAGCGGTGAACCGGAATTATAACGAAAGCCTGCTCACCATACCCGAAGCCTATGTCTCCGAATCCACCCAGACTGTTATTGGCATGGACGGGCGGAAAATGAGCAAGAGCTACGGCAATACGATTCCCCTTTTCCTGCCGGAGAAACAGCTCAAAAAGCTTCTGAACAAAATTGTTACCAACTCCCAGGAGGTGGATGAGCCCAAGGATCCGGATAGGTGCAACGTTTTTGCCCTGTATAAACTTTTCGCAACGAAGGAAGAGCAGGATGTCCTGGCCGCCCGGTATCGGGCCGGGGGCATGGGATGGGGACACGCCAAGGCGGAGCTGTTCGAAGTGATGAACAGGACCATCAAACCCATGAGAGACCGGTACGACGAATTAATGGCGGATAAATCCTACATAGACGATGCTCTAGCCCGGGGCGCCGAAAAGGCGCGGGTTCTGGCGGCCGCAAAAATATCCCGGCTCAGAAAAGCCATGGGGGTGGACCGGTGAGACGGAGCGAACATAACAAGAGAGAGCGTTACGGCAGCCGGGCTACGGCTCTCCTGGAATCCTTCTACTGGCAGCCCGATGAGAAAGCCCTTCTGGAAATCATGGCCGATGAGTTCTATTCCATGGCCGACGCCAGGGAACTGCGCTGGAATAAGGTTAGGGAAGGGGTGGACTGCATCATTCTGGGGGAGAGGGAGATTGCCTTTACCCCGGAGACTTACTCTCTTTTTGTCCGGGGTATCCGTGAGGGTCTGGATTTCGAAGGAGAGAAGATAGAGGCGCCGGAGGAGAAACTCTTTTCCCATGAAACGGGTAAGGATATCCTCAAAGAGCTGGAATCATTTAAAATTCGCTAACTCTTCGGT
>QKAI01000125.1 GCA_003246505.1 Spirochaetaceae bacterium
TCAGTCCCAGAAGCTCCTCCAGGAGATGAAGGACGAACCAGGCCTTGAGATACTCCCCGTAGGCCTTGGGCACGGTGAACTCGCTGGACCACTCCGTATTGAAGCACTCGTCCCGGCAGTCGATGCAGGGTTTCTCTATTTCCAGGGTGTCCAGTATCTGAACCGTCTTGAGCTCTATGAACCGGGCCCCCGCAAGATAGGCGGCCACGATATTCTGGGCCAGCTGGGTATGGGGTCCCGCCGCGGGGCCCAGGGGGGTCTCGCAGTTCTCTCCCATCACCTGCCACCGGCGGTCCGAGGCTTTTCGGAAGAACCTGTCCTCCCCTATACCGAAGATCGAACGGGATTGATCATACTCCCCTAATACTCGATTGATTAGTTCCCCCAGCGACAGGGGCCTCATGATATCGGCCATATTCCCTTCCTTTACCAGACGTGGATGTCTTCCATTATAAAAGGAACAGAGAAATATGGCAAAAGGATTTTACAAAACTCCTAATTATGCTTATTATGAATGTTGGCGGATACCCGCCGTTTTTTTTATTCTCTCAAGGAGAAAAATGTGGATAAAAAATTTTTAGATAGGGCCCAGAAATACCGGGATTACACGGCGGATCTTCTCTCCCAGCTGGTGAAGATCCCCTCCTACAGCGGACAGGAGGAGGCGGTCTGCAAACGCATAGCCGAACTTTGCGATGAGGCCGGATTCGATGAAGTGCGCATCGACAAACTGGGCAATGTGGTCGCCCGCATCGGCTCGGGCAAGAGGATCCTCGCCTTCGACGCCCACATCGATACGGTGGAAGTGGGCGACCGGGACGCCTGGCAGAGGGATCCCTTCTCCGGCGATATAGACGATACTTACGTCTGGGGCCGGGGCAGTTCGGACCAGAAGGGGGGCGCCGCCTCCATGATCGCCGCCGGGCGGATACTTAAGGAGGAGGGGTTTTCCGAGGATTTCACCCTGCTTTTCACCTTCACCGTCATGGAGGAGGATTGCGACGGCCTCTGCTGGAAGTACCTGATCGAGGAGGAGAACATCCGCCCCGATTTCGCCGTTTCCACCGAGCCCACCAGCTGCCGCCTGTACCGGGGACACCGGGGGCGCATGGAGATGGTCGCCCGGATCAAGGGCGTGTCCAGCCACGGATCGGCCCCCGAAAGGGGAGTCAGCGCCGCCTATAAGGCCTCCCGGGCCGCCCTGGCACTGGAGAAGCTGAACGAGTCCCTCCAGCCGGACGAGGAGAAATTCCTGGGCAAGGGAACCATCGTCGTCTCCCAGATGGCCGTTTCCGGTCCCAGCCAGTGCGCCGTGCCGGACCAGGCCATGCTCTATCTGGACCGCCGCCTGACCTGGGGCGAGGACGCGGAACTGGCCATAAGCCAGGTGAAGGAAGCCATTAAAGAGGCCCTGGGGGAGTACCCCGAATCGGTGACCATGCCCCAGTATGAAAAGACCGGTTACCGGGGATACGAGTTCTTCCAGGAGCTCTACTTCCCCACCTGGAAGATAGACGAGACCCATCCCCTGGTTCAGGGGGGCGTTCAGGCCTACCGGGCGAATTTCCAGAAGGATCCCGTTGTTGACAAGTGGACCTTTTCCACCAACTGCGTGGCCATCTGCGGACGCCATAAAATCCCCTGCATCGGTTTCGGGCCCGGGGACGAGAAGGAAGCCCACGCTCCCAACGAGAAAAACCGCATAGACGATCTGGTCATCTGCGCCGCCTTCTATGCGGCCCTTCCCTACTATCTTTAAAAAGGAATAACCCATGGGCAGGAAAATTGTTGTTGCCATAGGGGGGAATTCTCTGATTAAGGACAGGGAGCACCAGACCGTGGAGGACCAGTACGGGGCCATCTGCGAGACCGCTTCCCAGATCGCGGAGATCTGCCGGGACAACCGGGTTCTCATCACCCACGGGAACGGCCCCCAGGTGGGGTTCATTCTGCAGAGGTCGGACATCGCCTTCCAGAGCGCGGCCCACATGCACCGGGTGCCCCTGGTCAGCTGCGACGCGGATACCCAGGGAGCCATCGGATACCAGATCCAGCAGGCCCTGGGGAATGAGTTCCGCAAGGGGGGATGGGATAAGAACGTGGTCACCCTGGTCACCCAGATCGAGGTGGACCGGGACGATCCGGCCTTTGAGAAACCGGCCAAGCCGATCGGCTCCTTCTATACCCCGGAGGAAGCGGAGATGATCCGACAGACCAATCTGGACTGGCAGCTCATGGAGGACGCGGGCCGGGGATTCCGCCGGGTCGTGGCGTCCCCCCTGCCGAAGGAGATCGTGGAGCTTGAGGCTATCCGGACCCTGTATGAAAGGGATTTCGTCCTCATCGCCGCCGGGGGCGGGGGCATTCCCGTCGTCAGCGAGGGCGGTCAGTTCCGGGGCGTGGACGCGGTCATAGACAAGGACAGGGCTTCGGCCCTCCTGGCCTCACGCCTGGAAGCGGACGTGCTTATCATATCCACCGCGGTGACCCATGCGGCGCTCAATTACAAAAAGGAGAATGAGGAGCGGCTGGGGCGGATCGACCGGGGCACCATGGGAAAGTACCTGGAAGAGGGGCATTTCGCCGCGGGAAGCATGAAGCCGAAAATAGAAGCGGCCCTGGATTTTCTGGAAAGGGGCGGCAAAGAAGCCATAATAACCGATCCGGCCCATATCGTCGATGCCCTTGAGGACAGGACGGGGACCCGGATTTACTAGGAGAAAAATATGAAGGAAAAGATGAAAGATCTTATTGAGCGACTGGAGGGGAAGGACACCCGGAACATGTTCGGGAAGGATTTCTTCCTGACCTGGGACAAGAGCCGGGAAGAGCTGGACGGCCTGTTCCTGACCGCGGAGATTTTACGGAAGATGAGGGAAAAGAACATCTCCTCCCGCATCTTCGACAGCGGCCTGGCGGTCTCCCTCTTCAGGGACAATTCCACCCGGACCCGGTTCAGCTACGCCAGCGCGGCCAATCTTCTGGGCCTGGAAGTGCAGGACCTGGACGAGGGGAAATCCCAGATCGCCCACGGGGAAACGGTCCGTGAAACGGCCAACATGATCAGCTTCATGGCCGACGTGATAGGCATAAGGGACGATATGTACATCGGCAAGGGGCACACCTACATGAAGGAAGTGGCCCAGGCGGTGCAGCAGGGTTACGACGACGGCATTCTGGAGCAGAGGCCCACCGTGGTGAACCTCCAGTGCGACATTGACCATCCCACCCAGGCCCTGGCCGATTTCCTCCACCTGATTAACCATTTCGGGGGCGTGGAGAACCTGAAGGGCAAGAAAATCGCCATGTCCTGGGCCTACTCCCCCTCCTACGGGAAGCCCCTCTCCGTGCCCCAGGGCGTGGTCGGGCTCATGACCCGTTTCGGAATGGATGTAACTTTGGCCCATCCCGAGGGTTATGATATTATGGGGGATGTGGAAGCCCTGGCCGTGAAGAACGCCTCCGCTTCCGGGGGATCCTTTAAGAAAACCGGCTCCATGGCGGAGGCCTTCGAAGGGGCGGACATCGTCTATCCCAAGAGCTGGGCCCCCTTCAAAGCCGGAGGAGAGAACCGATCTGTACGGGAAAGGTGATTTCGACGGGATCAAATCCCTGGAGAAGACCCTCCTGGCCCAGAACGGAAGCCATAAGGACTGGACCTGTTCCGAGGAGCTGATGAAAAGGACGAAGGCCGGGAAGGCCCTCTACCTCCACTGCCTGCCCGCGGACATCACCGGTGTCAGCTGCGAGAAGGGAGAGGTGGACGCCTCCGTTTTCGACCGGTACCGGGAACCCCTCTACCGGGAAGCGGGTTACAAGCCCTACATCATCGCCGCCATGATTTTCCTGAGCAAGGTCAAGGACCCGGCCAAGGGACTTTCGGAGCTTATTAAGAGGGATCTTTCCCGTTTCGCCCTGTAGAAAGGAGATACTGTGATTAATATTGACATAAACGAATCGATTAGAAAAAAGAATATTCAGCGCTGCCGGGAGAGGGGGATACTGCTTCCCACCTTCGCCCAGATGAAGAACCCCGACTCCGCCCCGGAGGGCATCAAGGCCAAACTGGCCAAAACGGGACTCTGGGACGTGGATCCGGTCAACCTCTTCCGCATCACCTGGAAGAACGAGCCTAAGGAGAAGGGGGGCGTCTACGGGGGGGTCAACTACATCGAAATCCCCCGGTCCATCTCCGGCGTGAACGCCCGCATCTTCGCCCTGGTGGGAAAATGGTTCCCCACGGGGGCCCACAAGGTGGGGGCCACCTACGGCTGTCTGGCTCCGGCCCTGGTTTCGGGAAACTTCGATTCCACCGCCCAGAAGGCGGTCTGGCCCTCCACGGGGAACTACTGCCGGGGGGGAGCCTACAACAGCGCCCTCCTGGGCTGCGACTCCATAGCCATACTCCCCGAGGAGATGAGCCAGGAGCGTTTTACCTGGCTCTCCAAAATGGCCGGTGAAGTGATCGCCACCCCGGGCTGCGAAAGCAATGTGAAGGAGATCTTCGACAAGTGCCATGAACTGAACGCCGAACGGGGGGACGACATCGTCATCTTCAATCAGTTCGAGGAGTTCGGCAACTATCTCTGGCACTACGAAATCACCGGTTCCGCCATCGAGGCGGTTTGCGCCCAGCAGGGAATCGGCAGCCTGAGCGGCTACGTTTCCTCCACCGGATCGGGGGGCACCATCGCCGCGGGGGACTACCTCAAGACCCGCTACCCCTCCCTGAAGATCGGCGCCGCCGAAGCCCTCCAGTGCCCGACCCTCCTGCGCAACGGGTTCGGGGGACACCGGATCGAGGGTATCGGGGATAAGCACGTGCCCTGGATCCACAACGTGAAGAACACCGACATGATCATCGCCGTGGACGACGAGGACTGCATCTCCCTCATGCGCCTCTTCAACGAAAAGGAGGGCCTGGCCTTCCTGGAGAGGGCGGGC
>QKAI01000435.1 GCA_003246505.1 Spirochaetaceae bacterium
CACGCCCACCAGCCCGTCCGGATCGGCCTCCGCCGGATCGGGAAAATCCACCCACTCCTCCGAACCGAGCCAGGGGAAGTCCTCCCTACTCACCGACTTTAACCACGACGATGCGGATGTCCCCGTCTTCCACGGTGACCCGGGCCGTACCGCCCCGGGCCAGATCGCCGAAGAGAACCGCGTCCACGAAAAACTCCTTGATCTTCTCATCCACCATGCGGGAGACGTTCCGGGCGCCGAATTCCGGGGAGTATCCCTTCTCGGCCAGGAAGGAGACCGCCTGGCGGGTGATCTCCAGGGAGACCTTCTTCTCTTCCAAAACGGCGCGGAAGGCCTTGATCTCCTTGCGGACGATATCCTCCACCACCTCCTGGGGGAGATGGGCGAAGGGGACGATCCGGTCCAGGCGGTTCCGGAATTCCGGGGAGAAGGTCTTCTCCACCTCCGCATCCACGGCCCCCCAGTCCTGGTTCCTGCTATCAAACCCGATAGTGGGCTTGCCGATATTCCGGGCCCCCGCGTTGGAGGTCATGATCAGGATGACATGGCGGAAGTCCGCCTTGCGCCCCTGGTTGTCCGTGGCGGTGGCGTAATCCATGATCTGCAGGAGGATGTTGTAGATGTCCTGGTGGGCCTTCTCTATCTCGTCGAGAAGGAGCACCGCGTGGGGATGCTTCCGCACCCCCTCCGTAAGAAGCCCCCCCTCTTCGAAGCCCACGTACCCCGGAGGGGAGCCGATGAGCCGGGAGACGGTGTGCTTCTCCTGGTACTCGCTCATGTCAAAGCGCAGGAGGGTTATGCCCAGCTCCTCCGCCAGCTGCCGCGCCAGCTCGGTCTTCCCCACCCCGGTGGGTCCCACGAAGAGAAAGGAGGCCACCGGCTTGTCCTGATTGCCGAAACCCGCCCGGGAGCGCTTAATTGCCTGTACCACCCGGTTCACCGCGTCGTCCTGTCCGAAGAGCTGGGAGCAGATGCGGTCCTTCAGGTCCTGGAGATGGCCCCTTTCGTCGGAGGAAACGCTCTTCTCGGGAATCCGGGCGATGCGGGCCACCACCCGCTCCACGTCCTCCAGGGTCACGGGAATAGGACCGTCGCCGGCCTGCGAGGTTTCCCCCTTCCCCCCTTCATCGGAGAAGAGATCACCCCCGTAATCGGCGTCCTCCCCCCCGGGAGCATCCCCACCCTCCCCGGGTGTCCGCCCGTAAAGGACTTTCCAGGATCCGGCCTCGTCGATAACGTCGATGGCCTTGTCCGGCAGGAAGCGCTCCTGGATATGGATGGCGGAGAGGCGGACCGCCCCTTCCAGGGCTTCGTCGGTGTAGGTGACTTTGTGATGGTCCTCGAAAACCCCCTTGAGGCCCCGCAGGATGTCCAGGGTCTCCTCATGGGTCGGTTCGGGCACGTCGATCTTCTGAAAGCGCCGGGCCAGGGCATGGTCCTTTTCGAAGTACTTCTTGTACTCCCCGTAGGTGGTGGAGCCTATGCACTTGAGCTTTCCCCGCACCAGGGCGGGCTTAAGCAGATTGGAGGCGTCCATGGAGCCCCCGGACACGGATCCCGCCCCCACGATGGTATGAATCTCGTCGATGAAGAGGATGGATTTCTCCTCCTCCGCCAGCTCCGCCATGACCTGTTTCATCCGCTCCTCGAAATCCCCCCGGTACTTGGTGCCCGCCAGAAGGGCCCCCATGTCCAGGGAGTAGATGCGGTAGTCCCTGAGCTGATCGGGCACGTCCCCCGAAACGATCCGCTGGGCGAGGCCTTCGGAGATGGCCGTTTTGCCCACCCCCGGCTCTCCCACGTGGAGGGGGTTGTTCTTCATGCGCCGGCAGAGGACCTGAATGGTCCTTTCCAGGATCTCCCGTCGGCCGATGAGGGGCTCCAGCTTCCCCTCCTCCGCCAGGGCGGTCAGATTGGTGGTGAATTTCTCCAGGGCGGCCTTCTTTTTCTTCCGCCCCGCCCGGTCCATCCGCTCCCCCATCTCCCCCTCTTCGAAAAGGGTTTCGCTGTAGTTCCCGTCCTCGGAGAAGTCCTCCCCCTCCGGATCCTCATCGTCCTCTTCGTCCAGGCCGTGGGAGACCACGTTGAGCAGGTCCAGCCGGCCCAGGCCCGCCTTTTTCAGATAGTAGGAGCCATAGGACTCGGCCTCGTCGTAGAGGGCCACGATGAGATCGGCGGGGTAGACGATCTCCCTCCCCGAGGCGGCGATATGGGTGACCATCCTCTCCAGCACATCCATCAGGCCCGTGGTCTGGACCGGCTCCGAGCCGTCCTCGATTTTGGGGATATGCTTTTCCATGTAGGAGAGGAGACTCTCCCCCAGCACCTTAATGTCCACATCGCACTGCTGGAAAATTTCCAGGGGGGTCTCGAAATCAAGGGCGCTGTAGAGAATATGCTCGGGGGTGAAATATTCGTGCCCCCTTTCCTTGGCCAGAAGAAAAGCCCTGTTCAGGATGGCCTGTACCTCTTCATGCAGTTCAATCATCAGACTTTCTCCATTATGGATTTCAAGGGATAGCCCCTCTCCCGGGCCAGGCGGGAAACCTGATGGACCTTGGTGGAGCCGATGTCGTAGGTGTAAACCCCCACGACCCCCTTCCCCTTCTTGTGGACGTCCAGCATGATCTGGGTGGCCTCCAGAGGGGGTTTATGGAAGATGCCGCTCAGGATTTCCACAACGAAATCCTGGGGCGTATAGTCATCGTTTAGCAGAATGACCCGGTACATGGAGGGTTCCCTTATCTCCTCCTCCTCGATCACGCTGCCGGAATATTCGAAATCAGCCATAGCTATAATTTACCTCTTTGAAACTCTTTTGACAAGGCAAATGTCCCTGTCTCAGAAAGGGGGAATATTTTATTGTAAGCTGTAATGTAATGGTTTATTATTATATTGGAATATACCCCATGATCATTAAATGCGCAAAATCGAGACTGCTAGTCCTATGCCTCTTCCTGGTTTTCACTTCCCCGGTCCATGGGGAAAGACCTGACGGACCTTCTAAGGATATCAGGGTGGGCGTGTTCCCCTTCTCCCCCTTCTCCCGCATTGGCGGGGACGGGGAGGTGTCCGGCCTTTTCCCCGACATCCTCAATGAGATCTACCGGGAGGGGAACCACAGCATAGATTACGTTTCCGGCACCTGGAGCGAAGGGCTGGAAAGGCTGGAGAAGGGAGAGATCGATCTTATGATATGCGTCGCCTATACGGAGGAACGGGACCGGTACATGGATTTCAACATGGAACCGGTGGCGGAGCTCTGGAGCCAGGTCTTCGTCCGCCCGGAAAACAAGTCGGTCAACATCAACGATCTGGAAGGACGGACGGTGGGCCTGATGGAAAGGGACATAAACGGGGAGCACTTCCTGGAAACGGCGGCCCGGTTCGGCGTCACCTGTGAAATCCGTTACTTCCCCACCCACGACGATATTTTCCAGAGCCTGAGCGACGGCCTGATCGACGCGGGGGTCGCTCCCCAGCACTACGGCTTTCAGAACGCCTCTTCCTACGGCTTAATACCCAGCGGCATTATTTTTTCCCCCTTCTCCATCTACTT
>QKAI01000294.1 GCA_003246505.1 Spirochaetaceae bacterium
GATTCTGCACATTCTCCCGGGAGAAGCGGATTTCGTCGATGAAGCCGGTGAAGTCCTGGCCGAAGACGAGGGGAGTGGGGGACTCCTGGTTTATCCGCGGCATGAGAATCCGGTTCTCCTCCCGTCCGGTGGGCGTCGTATAGGTCAGGGCGGAGGGCACCCCGTCCACCAGGTATTCCAGAAGGCCCGTGTTCGAATCGAAGCGGACCATGTGGTGGTTCCACCGGCGGGGCACCAGGGCGTCTCCGGTGAGGGTGAAGAGGGATTCCCCCGTCTCAAGGGAGGTGAAAATATTCCTGAAGGACCAGACCACCCGCCTGCGGGAGACGTAACAGCTGATCTCCTGGGGAATCAACTCCCCGTTCTGCCGGAAGAGGCCCTTCCAGTGGAAGATGATCTCCCCTTCCTGGAGCTGGGCCGGATAGAGCTGGAATTCCAGGGAAAAATCTCCCCACTCCGAGTCGCCTGCGAAGAGGGATCCCTCCCCGGGCTGGACGACCAGGGGAAAACCCTCCCTCAGAACGGCGGCGCTCCGTCCCCGGCGGTATTCGTACTCTGTCAGAACCGCCGGCTCCTCCAGCCGGTAGTGGCCCGTCCCGTCGGAATACTCCTCCCTGTCGAAGGGCAGGAGCAGGTCCGTGCTGTCCCCGGCCCGGTAGACCGAACCCATTACGTTCAGGTCCAGATGGCCCTCCCAGCCCATTTTGAGGAGGATGTTTTTGAGGGACGATTCGGCCCAGTTGTCCTCCCTTCCCAGGATCAGTCTGTCCTGTCCGGGGAGGGTGAGGGTGAGAAGAGAAAAAAGGAGCGGTAAAAGGCTTGGTTTTTTCTTCATGGTTCTGTACATTGAATATCGGTATATGGCAGGACAAAGTAAAGACGAACTGAAAGAAAAGGTCAGAAACTTTCCCCTGGGCTCCGGGGTCTACATCATGAAGAACAGCCGGAAAGAGGTGATCTATGTGGGAAAGGCCAAGGTTCTGAGAAACCGGGTCTCCTCCTACTTCAACGGGAAGAAGGAGGGGAAGACCGCCCTCCTCGTCTCCCGCATCGCCACCATAGACTACGTGGAGACGGATAACGAGTTCGAAGCTCTCCTCCTGGAGAACAACTTCATCAAGAAATGGTCCCCCCGGTACAACATTCTCCTCAAGGACGGGAAGAGCTACCCCGCCATCCGGATCACCAACGAGGATTTCCCCCGGGTCTTCCGCACCCGGCATATCGTGAACGACGGGTCCCGGTACTTCGGGCCCTATCCGGACGGGATGGGGGCGATCAAGTACATGGACCTGATCAACAGCCTCTTCCCCATCCGCCGCTGCCAGAAGCTGATCCCCCGGGACAACCCCTGCCTCTACTACCACATCGGCAAGTGTTCCGCCCCCTGCTGCGGCAAGATCAGCCAGGAGGATTACGCCAAACACATCAGGAAGATCGCCAGCCTCCTCTCGGGCAAGACGGTCATGCTCGTCCAGGAGCTGGAGCGGGATATGAAGGCCGCCAGCGAGGAGCTCAAGTTCGAGGAGGCCGCCCGCATCAGGGATCTCATCCGCTCGGTGGAGCTCTTGCAGGCGGACCAGGCGGTGGTGGATTTCGACCGGCAGATCCGGGACTACCTGGTGACCATGTCCTCGGAGAACATCCAGGTCTTCGTGGTCTACCAGCTCCGGGACGGCCATGCCACGGGTCGGGACGTTTTCACCACCCACTACCTGGGGGACGACGAGGAGGCCCTCCTGGATTTTATCGTCCAGTACTACTCCACGGGAAACCGGGAACTGCCCAAAACCCTCTATACCGAGGGGGGGGACCGGGAAATGGCGGAAAATTTCTTTGCCGAACGGCTGAACAAACCGGTTAAGGTCCGCCCCCCCCGGTCCAAACGGGACATCTCCGTGATGAATATGGCCCGGGAGAACTGCCTGAGCGAACTGGATAAGAAAATGCGCAAGGAGGGGGACCTCTCCTCCCTGAGGGAGCTCAAGCTGGCCCTGGGTATGAAGAAGATCCCCCACCGCATAGAGGGTTTCGACATCGCCCAGCTCCACGGCAAGTACACCGTGGCCTCCCTCATCTCCTTCAAGGACGGCAATCCGGACAGGAAGAATTACCGCCATTTCAAGATGGAGAGCCTGGCCGAAGGGGAGATCGATGACTTCAAATCCATCTCCGAAGCGGTGGCCCGGCGCTACAGCCGCCTTCTTAACGAGGAGGGGGAGCTTCCCGACCTGATCATGATCGACGGGGGAAAGGGGCAGGTCGGGGCCGCCTGGTCGGTCCTCAAGGCCCTGGGGCTGGAGGATAAGATCGCCCTGTGCGGCCTGGCCAAGAAGGAGGAGCTGATCTTCCTGCCCGGGCGGAAGGATCCGGTGGACCTGCCCGAGGGGGATCCGGCCCTGCGCATCCTCCAGCAGGTGCGGGACGAGACCCACCGCTTCGCCACAGGCCACAACCAGAAGCTGCGCCAGAAGGAACTGCGCCTCTCCTCCCTGGAAAAGGTGCCCGGCATCGGGGTCAAGCGGAGCCAGAAGCTGATGCGGACCTTCGGGAATCTGGAGAACATGGCCGACAGGGAGCCGGAGGAGCTGGCTTCCGCGGCGGGTATCAGCCTGGAGACGGCCCGGACTTTAAAGGTGTTTCTTCTGTCTTTGACCGGCCGGGAGTAGGGAAGGTCCTACTTCTCGAAATAATCGATGAAATCGCCGATCCCTTCGGCCAGGGCATGGGCGTATCGTTCCAGGAATTCCTCGTCCTGGAGCAGGGGGATGTCCTCGTCGTTGGAGACGAAGGCGAGTTCCGCCAGGGCGGAGACCATGTTCCGGTTGCGCAGAACATACCAGAGCTCCCTTTTGAGGCCCCGGCTGGGAAAGGAGTCGGGAAAGGTCTCGTCTATCCTGTTCAGGAGGAACCGGGCGAAGTTATAACACTCCCGGGTGAAGATCCCCTGCCACAGGCTGTTCAGGACCTGGCTGACCTCATCGGTCTTCTCATCCACCAGCTCCCGCTCCACGTTGTCCGGCAGGTACCAGACTTCGAAGCCCCGGGCGTTTTTGTTGATCGAGGCGTTGGAGTGGAGGGAGAGGAAGATCATCCCCTCCTGGGGGGAGAAGTCGTAGGATTCGGCCATGGCCACCCGGTCCTTGAGGGTGGGGAAGGTGTCGTCCCGCCTGGTCAGGGCGATGGTCTTGTCCGGGTACTTCTCCCTTAGTATCGCCTCCAGGCGCAGGGCCATGTCCAGGTTGACGTTTTTCTCTTTGATATAGATCTCCTGCCCGTCCACCGCGGTGCGGCGGTAGGCCCCCCAGTCCTTGCCCCCGTGGCCCGGATCCAGCAGAATCACCGTCACCCGGTAGCCCCGGTCCTGCCGGCGGGAGGAGAAGAAGTCATAGATTATGCGGGCCGTTTCGTCGGAGAAGGTGAGAACGCCCCCCTCATAGCGGGGCGGGACGGCTTCCCGGGTCTCCCCGTAATTCAGGAGGAGCACCGGCGATCCGGGGGAGAAGATCACCCGGGTCTCCTCCCTGTAGAGGATGCCCCGCTGGAAGGTGC
>QKAI01000129.1 GCA_003246505.1 Spirochaetaceae bacterium
AATGAACCGGGAGAAATCCTCCTCACTATCCAGGGAGGGGATCGTTTTTATGACGTTAAAGAGGTATTCCAGATTGTTCTGGATGAGAAAGGCCCGGGCTTTTTTCATAGGTTCCGCCGGATCGATACGGCAGAGGACGCGGTAAACCGCCTCCCCCCGCTCCCGGGCCCTGTCCATGATCATTCTCTCCCTGGGGGTGAAGATATCACTGTCCGAAGGAGGGGCTTCCTTCCTGGCCAGGAGATCAAGTATGCCCGAAAGCAGACCGAACAGAACCTGTCCGTCCCCTTCCCCCCGGCGGCAGGCTTCCACCTCACCCTCCGCCAGATGGGACTGGGTCTCCAGTTCGCCCATATCCAGAAAGGCCGCCCCGGACTTGAGGGAGTGAATCATCCTGTATAAATCTTCCAGTTCGTCCTTTTTCTGAAGAAAGGTATCCCACTCTTCCAGAATGAGGGAGAGATTCAATTCAATTTCTCCGGCTATTTCAAGAAACTGCTCCCTGTATTTCTGCGCTTCTTCCATTCCTATCCTTTTTTATTCAAAGAAATAATAAGTTCCACCTCACCCCGGGGCAAACCGGTGGCCGAAGCGATCTGGGCCGCATCGATACCCTGGAGGTAGAGTTCCAGGGCGCGCTCCCTCCCGTCCACCACCTCAATTTCCCACCCCCCGTCGGGAGGGGTCATCCCCACAAGGCGGGAGGAATTTCTCTCCTCCCTTTCCCGGATCTCTTCCCCGGGCTCCGCTGGGGCGGGGGGAGGGGGTATTGCTTCCCTGTCCCGCTCCTCTTCAATAAGCTGGACAATCCTTTCCCCCCGGCGGACGGCCTCCTTCAGGTCGGCAACCCGGTTTTCGATAATCTCCACATTACGGTCCGCCGTCCTGTCCAGCTCAATGATGAGCTGCTCAATCTCCCGGCGCACGCTCTCTATGCGGTTCTCCCGGGAGAGCTCCCGCCTTATCATCAGGCGGAAGTAGAGAAAGGCGAGGATCTGAATCGCCAGCAAAATTACAATGACCGCAAACTGTCCCATTCCCCGTTCCTCCCCTTTTCATCCTATAAGATCTATATGCTGCCCCAGATTGGGATCGGTGATATACTCTTTCTGTTCCTTCTTCCTGTCCCCATCGTCCCCGTCTTCCCGACGTTTCCCCTGACGCCCCTTTTCGCCCTCGGACTTCTCTTCCCTCTCCTTGATTCGGTTATCCATCTCCCCGTTCTCCGCACTGCGGTTAACCGAACTGTCCTTTCTGAGCTCCTCCTCCACAAGCTTCTTCGCCTCGAAGGACTGCTCCTGAGCTTCGGCCCCCCGCAGGTGGGCCTGTTCCCTGTTCACGTCATTCATCTTGACGAACAGGGTCTGTAGATCTAGGGGCGTGAGGGCCATGGTCTACCTCCTGGTCAACTCCTCGCTGATTTCCTGATAATCGGTGGTTCTCACCACCCCGTCCTCCTGGAGGAAGGTTACCGGCTGGTCGAAGGCGCGGGTCACATCGTAGGAGGCGTCCCGGATACGTATCTTCACCCCGGGGAGCACGGTTTTGCTGGCTGAGATACGGCCCACGTTCCTGAGGCTGTTAAGATACTCCTCCCTCTTGGCAATGGCCTCCTCCAGATCCTTGATCCGGGCGACCCTGTCGTTATGCCTGTCCTTGAGCTCAATGAGCATTTTCTCTTTCTCCGGTGAGAGCTTCTTCCGCTGCATCTTCTTCTGGCGGATGAGTCCCTGGATATTCCGGTCCACCTCGGTCAGCTCGTTCTCATAGGCGGTGCGGTTCTTGGTCAGGGATTCCAGCTCCTCCTTGGACTTGGGGTCGTAACCCACTTCCAGGATCGTCTCCGTCCCGCCCTGGGATCCCAGGGTGGAGGCGTTGATCTCCTCGCTGGCCCGGATGATGCCCCCCACGATCTGGGCGCGCTTCCCTTGGCAGAGCACCTTGTGGAGACAGGTGATATTGCTGTTCACAATACCGTCGCTCACCACGACCCATTCCCCCGCATCCACCCGGGCGTTCTGAATAAAGGAAGCCCAGACCGACTTGCCCGCCCTAATGCTCCCCAGGTCCTGATCGTCGCTGCCGTTGATTCCCTTCTTGACGATGATGTCCGCGCCGGAGGTGAGGTTGGCCTTACCCACGATCCCCAGGACCTCGATATTCCCCTGGGCCGTTACCGCGTAGCCGTCCTCCACGTTCCCTTTGACAATGACAGCGCCCAGGGCATTGACGTTGCCCGTCTGCATGTTCACATCCCCCGGTATGATCATGACCGTCTCCACGGTAACCTTGTCCCGCACCAGCATGACCTGCCCGGAGGCGGAGGCGATGACCGTCCGCCCGTTGTCGATAATGGATACATTCTTGCCCAGGCCGATCTCCCTGTCCCGGCCGTCCCGGGCGGGGAGTATCTTCCCCCTTACCGTACGGCCGTCCTTGCCCGCTTCCGGGGGGATTTTCCGGGCCAGGGGCTGGCCCTCCACCACGTTCTGTATGAGATTGAGCTCCTTGAAGTTGATGGAGCCGTCCACCCTCTCCTTCAGCTTGACCTGGGAGGGATCCACTTCGAAGTTATATATGACCTTGGCGTCCTTTCCGTTCACCGGGGGAGTTCCCTGGGCCATGAGTATGGGCTGGGAGTAGACAGGATGCCTTTCGAACTCCTCAAGGGCATCATCCATGACCCCGTGGACGATGCCGTTGTTCTGAAAGAAGGTCTGCAGGTCTTCTACACCGTAATCGCTACCCCCGGGGCCGGGAGAGATGGCGGTCACGTAGACCTTCATATCATCTTCCTCGATAGAGATGGTGAGCATGGTATCGTTGATGGGATTGTAGTCGTAATCGCCAATCCGCACATAGACGTCGTCCCCCCGGGACAGGGCTTCGTCCAGCAGGTCCTCGTCGGTTACGCGGACGTTCCGCTCCGTCAGCCGCGCCAGGATCTCCGATTTGGCCACGGGCATTCCCCCGTTCTGGGGAGCGGCCACACGCAGATAGGCCCCGTCCCGGGCCAGACGGATCGTAAAATCCCCGTTGACCGGAGTCAGCACCTCGCGAAACTGGACACCCTTGACCTTGCTGACCGCATCCTGCAGGAGGCCGTCGTCCCCGACGACCTTGTCCCTTACGTAGGCGATGATCAGACAGTTCTTGCCCTTTCCGAGAAATCCCCTCTTTCCCTTGTCCAGGATCTCGTAATCAATGCTTTTCTCGGACACTCCCAGCTCCAGGGAGGCCTGGCGGACCGCGTCCTCCAGACTTGTTCCGGAAACCTGAACGCTGTTCCGCTCCCTGTCCTCTTCGCTGAGAAGAGTCATCCGGTCACGGAATTTTTCCAGGTCCAGCATGGTCAGAAGATTCCTTTTTTGATATTGGTCAGCTTGGCCCGGAGCCGGGAGATAGCCTTGGTATGCAACTGGGAAATGCGCGATTCCGTTACGTCCAGTACCTGCCCTATCTCCTTGAGGGTCAGGTCTTCATAGTAATAGAGGACGAGAACTTTCTTCTCCTTCTCCGGCAGTTCGTTAATGGCTTCCACGATGACCCGCTTGATCTCCTCCCTCTCGGCTATGGAGTCGGGCCGCAGGCTGCTGGGTGATTCGATGCTGTCGGCAATGGAAATCTTATCGTTATCGTCGCCGGCGAACCAGACGTCGTTCAGGGAGAGCATGGATGTCCCGGATATCTTCAGGAGGACCTGGTTGTACTGATCGAGTTCCATATCCAGTTCCTGGGCGATTTCTTCGTCCGTGGCGGAACGCCCCAGGGAAGATTCCAGCCTCTGTACGGCTTCGTCAAGCTCCCGGGTCTTCTGCCGCACGGAACGGGGGACCCAGTCGATGGACCGGAGCTCATCGAAGATGGCGCCCCGGATGCGGGTGACCGCGTAGGTTTTGAATTTCACATGCTTTTCCGGATCGAATTTCTCTATCGCGTCCAGAAGCCCGAAAACGCCGAATCCCACCAGATCATCAAAATCCACGCTGGCGGGCATTCCCACGGAGACCTTTCCCGCCACATATTTAACAAGGGGAGCATATTGGGTTATGATGGCATCCCGGATAGACTGATCCCTGGTCCTTCGGTATTCCAGCCAGAGATCGCTTTCCGTCTTCCCATTAATGATATTCTCGTCCATTGCCAGTCCTACCCCTTTTCGTCACTTTTAAGCATAGTTCTTACGCCCTTAGCCAACTCTTCGGCGGTTGTATTGTTATGAAAGAAATCGATCTTTTCCTCATCGGTTGTCTGCATGGCGGCATAGCGGGAACGGGGGCGGTCATCCAGCCCCGAATCGCCTCCCCCCTCCACCGCCGCGAGGGACTCCGGCTCATCCTCTTCCTCCTCATCGGCGGAAGAAAAAACGCCTATATCCGGCAGAACCCCTCCCCGGCCGGAGAAACTCTTCTCAGGACTTACCGGCACAAAGGCCCCGTCCGACTCTTCATAGGAGGAATCGGATTTCATGTCCCCCCCGTCGTCGTCGCCGCTGAGGGAGTCCTCCCCCCTGTCGGGACCGGAGGGGACCATGCCTTCCCCATCGTCCATGACGATATCCACGTTGCGGCCCCTTGCATTATCCCCCTCCCCCGTGTCTTCCTCCCCGGGGGACGGGGAGGGTTCGGAGTTTTTCAATTCGGGGAGATAGGTATCCACCACGATGTTGATAAGCGCCGTTCCCACGGCGAAAAGGACGGCGAAGGCAACGGCCCGGATGAGAAGCGTACCAGTGGAAACTCCGCCGATTCCTCCGGCTATGACCGAGATAACGGCCGCCAGGGAAGTCACTATAATGACGGATTTCATGTTCACTCTTTCGTACAAACGCATCTCCCCACCCTTAGATTATGCTAAAAACGGGCAACCGTCAAGCTCCCGCTTTTCCGGCTCTACTCCGGCGCCGACCCGAAAAGCTTCCTTACGAAGCGCCCCATTCCTCCCCCTTCCCGGGGATCGACCTTCTCCAGCCGGTTCACCATGGTCTGTATGCAGGAGGCCGCCTTGCCCCGGGGATCGGCGATACTGAAGGGCTGCTGCTTCTTCACCGCCAGGGACACCCCCGGATCGTCGAAGACGAAGCCCAGATAGTCAACCTTGATATTCAGGAACTGGCTTGTGATGTTGATGACCCTCTGGGAGACCTTCTTCGCCTCCACCACGCTGCTCACCCGGTTCACGATGAGCTTAAGCCCCATATCGAAGTCCTCGATCTCCGTGGAAATGATCTTGATAATCCCGTAGGCGTCGGTAATGGCGGTCGGCTCGGGGGTTGTGACGATGATCGCCTCGTCGGCGGCCTCCACGAAGTCCAGAACGTTCTGCCCCACCCCGGCGCTGGTATCGATAATGATGATGTCCGCATGGCCCAGGGCCTTCATCTCCGTGATGAAGCCCTTCCTCTCCTCTTCGGTCAGGTTGGCGATGCGGGAGAAGCCCGAGGCCCCCGCCACGATCTGGATGCCGTACTCCGTATCCAGAATGATATCCTCCATGCTCTTCTGCTTGCGGATGACGTGGTACAGGTTGTACTTGGGAATGACCCCCAGGATAACATTAACATTGGCCAGCCCCAGATCGGCGTCCAGCACGATGACCTTTTTGCCCATCCGGGCGTAGGCGATGGCCAGGTTGATGGAGATATTCGTCTTCCCCACCCCCCCCTTGCCGCTGGCCACGGCGATGATCTTCGTCTTGCCCTTGGCGCCGCTACCGGAGGAAGGAATATCGCTACCCTCCGAGGAAGGACCGCCCTGCTGGTTCTTCATGATTTCCCTTAGTTTTTCCGCCTGATCTTCCATTACTGATTCCGCCTTGCCGCTTTTACTGCTTTTCTTGATAATATTGTTTTAATCTGGTCCAGATCGAACTCGAGATTTTTCAGTTTCCCCATAAGATAGCCCACAATGCCCTCCCTTTCTATGTCGCTGGGAACGCTCTGACCCGTGGTGAGGCAAAAGAGGGGGATACCCCTGTCCGCCAGTACGGAGATCAGGTTTCCCACCCGGGTGGTCTCGTCCAGCTTCGTCAGTACAACCGCCTCGTAGTTGAAGAACTCGAACTGCCTCAGGATCTCCTTCATGTCCGCCGTTTTCGTGGTGGCGCTTATGGCCAGATGAATCTCGCTGCCCGTTCCCGCCCCCTCCAGGGTCCGGCGCATCTCCGCCAGCTTCTGATAGTCCTGGGGCCCCTTGCCGATGGTGTCGACGAGAATGAAATCCACGTCCCGGTTCTTCTCCACGAAGACCCGCAGGTCCTCGAAATTATCCGCCAGTTCCACGGGGATGTTCATGATCTCCCCGTAGATTTCGATCTGCGCCCGGGCGCCGATGCGGTAGGAGTCGATGGTGACGATGCGAATCCGCCTCTCCACGGCCCGGTTGGGGGAGAGCCCCTGGAGGGCGGCCAGCTTGGCGATGGTGGTGGTTTTTCCCACCCCCGTGGGGCCGACCAGGATCTGGATGAGGGGGAAGCGGGGGCCCGACGGTTCGTAGATCTTGATGGACCGGGCGATCCATTCGGCCACGCTCTGCTGCACCAGGGCGAAATTGTCCAGATCCTCCAGGGCGAACTCCCGGCGCAGGGTCTCGGTGACCGCTTTTATAAAGGAAGAGGAAAAATCATTATCCTCCAGGATGTCCCCGATCTTTTTGAGGGAGGGGTGGATATCCTCCTGGACGATGCCGGCGGAGACGCTCTCCTTGATGATCTTTATGTCGTTGGCAAGCTGCTGGAACTGCTCGTCCTGATAGCCCACCATGGAGAGGATCTCCTTCTTGGACTGCCGGTCGTTCTTCTGCTGCTGCTCCTTCTCCAGGGCGGTGAGCCCCGAGGAGAGATAGCAGGTGCACTCCAGCCGCCTCTGGCCGAACAGGCCAAGGAGCCCCCCGGCGGGAACCTCCTTACGGGTCAGGATCCTGGCCTTGTCGCCGTAGTCGTTGAACAGCTTTCTCCGAACGTCTTCATAATCCTTTCCGCTCACCACGAAATAATTGGGGGAAGTCACGTATCACCTCTTTCCAGGGCTATGGTCCCTAAATTTTCACTCTTGATGTCCCTTACCATCTCCAGGGAGGAGATCACCGGGATGGAGGGGAAGGCTCCCTCCGTGGTTGATCTTACCAGAGGACGGGCCGCTTCGCTAGTCATAATCACCGGATATATCCCCTTTTCCTGCTCCTCCCGAATGCGGTTGGCGAAGGCGTTGATCCATTTTCTTTCAAAGTCCGGATGGAGGCCCGCCTGGGCCATCCCCTCGATGCGGGCTTCGATGAACTGCTGCTCCAGGGCCGGGTCCAGGACGAGATAGCGCAGGACCTTGTCGGCGGAACAGTAGGAGAGGCAGATCTGCCGGCCCAGGGACTGGCGCACCTTCTCTATGAGATACCCCGTATCCTTGGTCTGGGAACCCCAGTCGCACAGGGTTTCCAGAATGGAGACCAGATTCCGGATGGAAACCTGCTCGCGCAGCAATCCCTGGAGGACCTTCTGGATCTCCCCGGTGTTGAAGAGCTTGTTCGCCTCCTCCACCACGGCGGGATAGGTCTCGGCCAGGGTCTCGAGCATGCTCTTGATTTCCTGGCGGCCCAGGATGTCCGCGGAGTGCCCCTTGAGAACTTCGGTCAGATGGGTGGCGATGATGGAGGGGGGATCCACCACGGTATAGCCCCCCCGCTCCGCCTTCTCCCGCTGCTCCCCGGAGATCCACAGGGCGGGGAGATGGTAGGTGGGATCGGTGGTCTTCTCCCCGATCAGATCCCCCCGGGCGTTCCCCGGATTTATGGCCAGATAGTAGCCCATGCGGATCGACCCGCGGCCCACTTCCACCCCCTTGATCTTGAAGCAGTACTCCGACGGCTCCAGGCGCATGTTGTCCACGATGCGGATGGGGGGCACCACCAGGCCCATGTCAATGGCGGCCTCCTTGCGGATCTGCTTGACCCGTTCCAGAAGCTCCGCCCCCTGCTCCTGATTGACCAGGGGGATCAGCCCGTATCCCAGCTCCAGGGAGAGGGCGTCCAGGGGAACGATGGGCTGGGGCTCGGAGGAGGAGGTGGTTTCCTTGGCGGAGGCGGCCTTCTTCTGGGCCTCCTGCTTCACCCGCTTCTCCTGCACCTGTCCGGAACGGTAGGCGAGAAAGCCCACGGCGCCGGCGAGGGGGAGGAGGAGGTAGCCGGGGAAACCGGGCAGAACCCCCAGGAGGAAGAGGAAAGCGCTGGCGATCCAGTAGACCCTCCCGTCCCGGCTGAACTGGGTCTTCACGTCGGAGCCGAAGCTGTCGTCGGAGACGGACCGGGTCACGATGAGGCCCGTGGCCATGGAAATGATGAGGGAGGGCAGCTGGGAGACCAGCCCGTCCCCTATGGTCAGGGAAGTATAGATGGACATGGCGGAGCCGAAGGACTCCCCCCGCCGGGCCACGCCGATGACGAGCCCCCCGATGACGTTGATCAGGGTGATGACGATGCCCACCTTGACCGTTCCGGAAACGAACTTCGTGGCTCCGTCCATGGCCCCGTAGAAATCGCTGGTCCGCTGCAGGTCCGACTTGCGCCGGCGGTACTCGTCCTCACCGATAACCCCGGAGGAGAACTCCTGGTCTATGGCCATGTGCTTGTTGGGCAGGGCGTCCAGATTGAACCGGGCGGCCACTTCGGCGACCCGGGAGGAGCCCTTGGTTATGACCATCATCTGCACGGCGATGATGATGATGAAGATGATAGCCCCGATGATGATGCCGTCCGTCCCCGAAGCGCCGGTCACGAAGGTGGCGAAGGCCTTGACCACGTTTCCGTTGAACAGGGGCCCCTTGGAGAGGATGAGCCGGGTGGAGGAGACGTTCAGAGCCAGCCCGAAGAGGGTGGACACCAGGAGCATGGTGGGGAAAATGGAGAATTCCAGGGGATTCCGGTTGTAGAGAACGATGAGCATGATGACGATGCTGAGCATGATGTTAAGGATCATGAACAGGTCCAGCATGACCGCGGGCATGGGGATGAGCATCATGAAGACGACCACAAGCACGGCGGCCGCCAGGAGCACGTCCGCCACGTTGCCTCCGGTAATCTTCTGCACCAGGGAAGCGTTCCTTCCCCTTCCGGGTATATCAGCCATGGATACCTCCTATCCTCCTACTGGGCATGCCGTTCCACCTCGATGAGGGTACTGAGTATGTCCGCGACCAGGCGCCAGTACTCCTCGGGTACCGGATCGCCTATCTCCACACTGGCGAAGAGGGCCCGGGCCAGGGGCTTGTTCTCCACGATGGGAACCCGGTTCTCCCGGGCGATCTCTTTGATTCTCTGGGCCATGTTGTCCTGGCCCTTGGCGATGACCACCGGGGCGATCATGGTGGCCTGCTGGTACTCCAGGGCCACGGCGAAATGGGTGGGGTTGGTGATGACCACGCTGGCCCGGGGCACGTTCTGCATCATGCTGGCCCGGCGGATCTCCTGCATCCTCTGCCTGAGCCTGGCCTTGACGTGGGGGTCGCCCTCCATCTCCTTGTACTCTTCCTTGATCTCGTGCTTGGTCATTTTGAGGGATTCCCTGTGCTGCCACCGCTGGTAGATCATGTCCGGAATGGCCAGGGCCAGGAAGAAAAGGGTCGCCTCCATGAGCATGCGGAATCCCGTCCCCAGGGCCACCGTGGCGGCGTCCACGATCTCCATGTTCACCGTATTGGCCAGCCGGGGTATCTGATTCCTGATATTGACATAGGCGATGACCCCTATCACCACCACCTTGAAAATCGTCTTGAAGAAGTTGAAGGCCCCCTCGGGGGAGAAGATCGTCTTATTGACCCAGTTCTTGAAACTGGGGGCGATCCTCTTGAAATTGGGGGTGAGCACCTTGGCGGTGAACCGGAATCCCACCTGGACCACGTTCCCCAGAACCGCGGCGGCCACGGAGATGACGAACACGGGACCCACCAGCTTGAAGAAGTAGGAGTAGAAGGCCGATCCGGCGATACGCCCCCCGGTGGCCACGTCGATGGTGCAGGACTGGATGAAGAAGAAGCGCATCATCTCCATGATCTGGCCGACCATGTACTTCCCCAGGAGGGCGATGCCGGCGAAGGAGAAGAGCAGGACCAGGGCCTGAACCAGTTCGGAGGATTTGGCCACCTTGCCCTCGTCCTCCCAGGCCTTCCTGATCTTCCTTTCCGTCGGGTCTTCGGTCCGTCCCTCGTCCTCCGCGGCGAACCACTGGAGATGCATGGAGAAGAGCGGGCTGCGGCCGTATTCGGGATAAAGGTCCAGGGGATTCAGGGCCGTCACAGCACACCTCCCCGGTAATGGTAGAGGAAGAGCCTGTGGATCAGGTCGAACCCCCAGTCGAAAACGGTGGACATGCGGGAGATGATGAAGGGGGACGCCAGATAAAGCATGAGGAATCCCAGCCCGATCTGGATGGGGAACCCCAGCATGAGCAGGTTCATGTTAGGAGCGGCCTTGGCCAGGAGCCCCGTGGTCAGGGAGACCAGGAAAAGGGTCCCCATCACGGGAAAAGCGATAATGACGGCCTGCTTGAAAATGCCCGCCAGGGCACCGGTAAAAAAGAGGGACAGAAAGTCCGGATGGGCCAGGATATCCGCCCCGGTCATAACTTTGAAGGAGTCGTAAACCCCTTTGAGAAAAAGATTTCTCATGCCCCCCACTACGACGAAAAGATACATGCCCAGGAGGTTGAAGAACTGGCCGATCAGGGGCATTTCCACCTGGGACAGGGGGTCGTAGGTGGAGGAGGCGCCGAATCCCATCTGCACGCTGAACATCTGGCCGGCCACCTGGAAGACGACGAATACGATCTGCATGATCATTCCCATCACGATCCCGATGAGCACCTCCAGCAGGATCATCATGGCGAATTCGATCCCGTTGGGGGGAATGGTGAAATTCACCAGGGAGTAGCAGGCGGAGGCGGTGAAAAAGGCGAGGATAACCCGGGCGTAGCCGGGAAAGGCGGAGGAGGAGAAAAAGGGGGCCACCATGAAAAGGGCCATGATGCGGGCGAAAACGAGAAGGGCTGTCTGTCCGTTCTGAATCAGCTGTTCCGGCATACCTTTTCTCCTGCCCTCCCTAGCCTATCTGACTTATGGCGGAAAAAAGATTCACCGTGAAATTGCTCAGCTGGCTGAACATCCATCCCGCCAGAATGGCGATGGTCCCCAGAATGGCGAGCACCTTGGGCACGAAGGTCAGAGTCTGGTCCTGGATGGAGGTGGTGGCCTGGAAAATGGAAATGACGAGGCCCACCACCAGGGCGATGATGAGAACGGGACCGGAGAGCATGACCACCTCGGTTATGCTGACTCTCATAAGACTTACCACGTCTCCAATGGACATAGGCGCCTCCTTTTACATAAAGCTCAGCACCAGCTGGCGGGTGAGCAGAGTCCATCCGTCTACCAGTACGAAGAGTATCAGTTTAAAGGGCATGGAGATCATGACCGGGGGGAGCATGATCATACCCATGGACATGAGAATGGATGCCACGACCATATCTATGATGATAAAGGGAATGTAAATCAGGATTCCTATCTGGAAGGAGATCTTGAGTTCGTTCAGGATAAAGGCCGGAATGAGCACGTAGGTGGGCACGTCGGCGAAAGTCTGGGGCTGGGGGAGCCCCTGCATGTTCATGAAAAGGGCGATGTTCTCCGGATTGTCCCTGACCTGGCGGTACATGAAGTACCTTATGGGCCCCGCGCCCCGGTCGACCATCTCCTGCACGGTGATCTCCTCCGCCACGAAGGGGCGGTAGGCCTGCTGGTAGATCTGTTCGAAGGTGGGCCACATGATGAAGAGGGTGAGGAACAGGCTGATTCCCATGAGTACGCTCGCCGGGGGCACCTGTTGCAGGTTGAGGGCCCTCTTCACGAAGTCCAGCACGATGGAGACCCGCAGGAAGGAGGTCATGATGACCACCAGGGAGGGGGCCAGGGTGAGGACCGTGAGAAGGATGAGGAGCTGGATGGAAAAGGCCATGTCCCGGTTCGTATCGGGCTGGCGGACCGATACGTCCACCAGGGGTATGTTCAGCCCCGCCCCGTTCCCCGTCTCCTGGGCGGGAAGGAGCAGGGTCACGAAAAGCATAAGCAGCAGGACCGCGGTAAATCTCTTCATCCTACAGATCCTTCAGCCTTTCCCGCCGGTTCTTCAGGAAACTGACCGATTCGGCCGAGGCGTCCTCCCCGGGGTTCTGCCGGGAGGGGGTGATGCCCGACACCATCTCCCAGAAGGTCTTCCCCTGCCTGTCGTGGGCCCGGGACCTTTTGAGCCTGAGGGAATCGATGGTCTCCTGGTCCTTGATTTCCGTTATGAGGGAAATGTTGCTCTGGGAGGCGCCCAGGAGGTAGTAGCTGTTCTCCACCTCCACCACGTGGAGGGAGGTTTCTCCGGTCAGGGTCTGGGAGCCCATGACGCTGATCATGTCCTGATCTCCGAAGCGGTTACCCGAATAGCGCCGCAAAAGCTTAATGAAAAGCCATATTATGACGATAACGACAATGAGAAAAAAGACCATTCGGAGATAATCGGACGTGGAAACGCCCCCGGCGGAGATGTTCTCCGTCAGAGCCCCCTCCCCGTCGGCCTGGCCGGCCCCGTCGAAGGTGAGAGTCGTTTCGTCTATTACGGGAAATTCCTTCGTCTCCGCCTCCTGGGCGGCTGCCGTCAGAGAAACGGCGATAAAAAGGAGAAACGCTATTTTTTTCATACCCCTCCCAGAGTTTTTTAACAGTTAAGTATATTCTACCCTTGCTGCACCTTATCAACTGTCGAAACGATTTCCGTAACACGGACGCCGAAATTTTCGTCGATAACCACCACTTCGCCCTTGGCGATGAGATTATTGTTAACAAGCACGTCCACCGGCTCGCCGGCCAGCTTGTCCAGTTCCACGATGGTTCCTTCCCCCATTCCCAGGATGTCCTTTATGAGCCATTTGGCCCGGCCCAGCTCCACGGTCATCTCCATGGCCACGTCCATGAGGAGGCTGATGTTCCGCTGCTCCGAACCGCTCAGGTTCTGGGTGAAGTCGGGGAACTGCACGCTCTGCACGTTCGGGGCGGGCTGCATGCCCATCATGCCCATCATGTTCTGCTGGGGCATGCCCATCATGCCCAAGGGGGGCTGGCCGTAGTAGTTCTGCTGAGGCATGCCCATGGGGGGCTGTCCGTAGGGATTCTGCTGGGGCATACCCATGGGGGGCTGCCCGTAGGGATTCTGCTGGGGCATGCCCATCT
>QKAI01000444.1 GCA_003246505.1 Spirochaetaceae bacterium
CATAGTGGATCACGACGATACGGCCGTGGACAGTACGCCGGCGATCCACTATCCCGCCTTTCTGCAAACCCTGGCCACCTATCGCCCGGGGATGACCCTCTCCCTGGACGAGTGGCTTCTTAAGAATTTCGAGCCCGGTTTCATGGAGTACGTGACCGGGGAGCTGGGCTTTACCCCGGAGGAGCTGGAGGGGGAAATGGCCATATGGAGGGATTTCACCTCCCGCCGCATACCCCCCTTTTTCCCGGGCTTCCTTGAGGTTCTCCGCCGTTTCCGCGACCGGGGCGGCCTTATCGCCGTTGTCTCCCATTCGGAGGTTCCCATGATCCGCCGGGACTACGAAGCGGCGGGGGCGGGGGACCTTCCCCTCATCATCCACGGCTGGACGGCGGATAGGGATAAAAGGAAGCCCCGTCCCTGGCCGGTGGAGCAGATCCTGGAAGAGCTGGGACTCGCCCCGGGGGATGCCCTTATTCTGGATGACCTCCTGCCCGCCGTCGAAATGGGCCGGGCCTCGGGCGTCGCCGTGGCCGGTGTCGGCTGGAGCCACTCCGTCCCCCCGATCCGGGAGAGGATGAGGATTGAGGCGGACTGGTATTTCACCTCCGTGGACGAGTGGGGCCGCTGGCTTCTGAAGGATGAATTATAATGAAAGCTAAATGGTTGGGAATGGGTGTTTTCCTTATTCTGGCCCTCCTCTCCCTGCACGGGGAGGAGGATCCCTTCGGGAGAGTCCGGGACCGTCTGCGCGACGGCAGCGGAGCCCCCTCCGCTCTGGAGGCCCTGGAGGAACTGGATGATCAGGATCTGACCTACGAGGGAAGCCGGCTGTTCTTTGAGATCGAGTATCAGCGGCTCAAGGGCAGGGCCCTCATCCAGGGGGACCGGAAGGATGAGGCCCGGGCCTCCCTGCAGACCTGCCTCTCCCTGGCGGAGGAGGCCCAGAACCGGGAAGAATCTTCTCGGACCCTCTACTACCTCGCATCGGCCGGTTTCCTTCTGGCCGGTATCGACGGGGTCGGCGCCATTATTTCCCGGGCGGATGATCTGAATGGCAAACTGGACCGGGCTCTTGAACTGGATCCGGAGGACGGGGAGATCGTCTACCAGAAAGCCAGCGGTCTCGCCTATCCGCCCCGTCTGTTCGGGGGAAATCCGACCGGGGCCATCCGGCTCCTGACTCCCCTTCTCTCCCGGAGCGATCTGGCCCCCTACCTCCGCTTTGATCTTCTGACCGTATACTCCTACGGCCTGAGTAAAACGGGAGAGTACGGGAAAGCGGTTGAGGCGGCGGATGAGGCTCTGGCCCTTTACCCGGGGAATGAAGATATGATAGAAAAAAGAAAGGAATGGAAGAGGAAGGTTAAGTAAGTGACGACGAAGAAAGGGATTCTCTATTTATTGCTCCCCCTCATGCTTGGGACGGCGGCTCTCTCAGGACAAACCCGCGACAGCCTGATAAATCTGGCCGTACTGGAATTCGAAAACATGGATGAGTCGGACGAATTCGACTATATCGGCACCCTGGCTTCGGCCCTGATCCGGGAAGATCTGACCCATGGGGAGGGAATCGTTCTGGTGGACCGGGACCGGCTCTCCCGGGTTCTTGAAGAGCAGCAGAGGCAGATGTCCGGGATTATGGATGAGGAAACCACCGTGGAGATCGGCAAGCTTATCGGCTGCGACTATCTCTGCTCCGGGAATTACGTCGTCATGGACGAGGAGGTCCTCCTGGACATCACCCTGACCCAGGTGGAGTCGGGCAGGGTCACCTCCTTTTCCACCCGGGGGGATACGGAGGATCTCTTCCATCTGGCCGCGGAGAAACTGGTAACCGAGCTGACCGATAAAAAAACCGTTTTCCGAACGGCCTATTCTGACCGCCCCATCATTAAGCATGTGCTGAAAAAGCCGGGCACCCTGAAATTCCACTCCTATCTCATCGACGCCCGGATCTATATCGACGACCAGTTCGTCGCCTATACTTCGGGGGATAAAAGGGTTCCCACCGTTCTGGATCTTCCCCCGGGGGAGCATACCATCCTTGTGGATCTGGGAGCCGACTTCGGGGTTGTGAAAAAACCGGAGATCCTCTTTGAAAAATGGCGCCATACCTTCCGGATAGAATCGGGGCAGACCCTTGTCCTGGAGGACGAAACCCGTCACTTCAACGACTGGCTCTATGAAATGCATAACCTCATACGGGAGGATGCGGATTTCTATAACGGGGAGGAACCCTCCCTGGCGGCGGAGCCGGCGGGCTTCTCCTTTACAGACCGCCATGGAAATCCCGTGTCCGGAACGCTGACCGTGAATCTGGCCCCCGGTGGGGAACCGGGGAGTCTGACCGCGGAGATCGTCCTGGATTACAACGGTGAGGGGGAAACCCTGACCTATCTCTGCCCTGCGGGGGAGTCGCTCTCCTTCGACTATACGAAGGATCTTGTGGACCTGGAGGTGGAACTGGATGCCAAATGGGAGGGCCGCTTCAGCGCCGACTGGGACCTGACCCGCAACGACGTCTACCAGGGCATGCACCGGGAGTAATACCGGTGGGGAAGGAACCTCAGGCCCTGTCCAGAATAAGCGCCCCCGTCCCCAGGAGACCCCATATGAGGGGATAGAGAACGTTCCCTATCCTCCTGCCCCTGTGGGCGGCAAGACTCTGTTCCCTCTCCTCTCCCGGTTGGGCCATTCCCCCATCGGGAGGGAATATTTCCAGTAGGATCCGGTCCAGGCTTCCTATGAAGTCCTTGGCCATTACCCTCTTTTTACCGTCCAGTATCACTTCGAAGTAGAAGAACGTCCGCCCCAGCAGGCCGCCCAGTTTTCCGGGCAGTTTCAGCGTCCTGGTCACCGAAAAGAGAGAGATGAAGACCAGACCGGCCAGGCCGATTCCCCGGGACAGTCCGTTGATCAGGGAACCCTCTGTTATCCGGAATACCCCGATTTCCCAGAGTATGGTACCCCGGGGCGTCAGAAGGTGGAAAAAGGTGATGGATGCGGTCATCATGATAAAATAGAGATAGCGCACCCTCTTTCCGGCCAGGTTGACCGATATGGCGAAGAGGACGATGAAGCACAGTTTGATCAGGGGGGACTGGATGATCAGAAAGAGGGGTATGAGAACCAGGCCGGTCCAGAAACGGACGCCCTCGGCGACGATGGGGGACAGCATGTCCGGTTTCTTCTTCCTCATGCGGCCCCCTTCATGGCAGACCACCATCGGGATTTTTCAGAGAACCGCTGGGCGAAGATGCCCATGAGCAGACCGGAGAACAGACCGATTCCCAGAAAGAGGGGGAGAATCCGCCAGGCCGTGGGCCCGAAGATAAAGGCGATGGAGAGGCTGATCTGGGAAATATTGCTGACAAGTGCCCCCAGGATGCTGATTCCCACGAAGGTTATGCCCCATCCCAGGTACCGCCAGATGATATACATGAAAAGTCCGCTGGAAAATGAGCCGACCAGGGAGAAGAGGAAAACGTAACTCGCCATGGTCCCGTTGATGATTCCCTGTCCCAGGACTTTGAGGAGGATCAGAAGAAA
>QKAI01000291.1 GCA_003246505.1 Spirochaetaceae bacterium
CCGAGGCTGATGAAAGCATACTGATCTTCAGGAACTCCGGTTCTGAGGGAGAGGAACAATGACCCATTCTCAATTTCTCGATTACGGCAGGCTCAAAGCCCTGTCCGCCCAGGACGCGCCCGATCCGGCGCGGCTCAAAGCCATTCTGGCCAAAGCGTCCGAACTCAAGGGCCTGACCACGGTGGAGGCCGCCGTCCTTCTGGCCGTAAAGGATCCCGCCCAGATCAGGCTGATCATGGAGGAGGCGGAGAGGGCCAAGGAGACCATCTACGGCAAGCGGATGGTCATGTTCGCCCCCCTCTACACGGGCAACCACTGCAGCAACAACTGCACCTACTGCGGCTTCCGCAGGGACAATACCACCCTCAAGCGGCGCAAGCTGAACCAGGAAGAGATCGCCGAGCAGACCCGCTGCCTCCTCCGGGAGGGGCACAAGCGGCTCCTGATCATCTCCGGCGAGTCCGGGGCCTACCCCCTGAAATTCCTCACCGATTCCATCGACACGGTTTACTCCGTCAAGGAGGAGGGCGCCTCCATCCGGCGCATCAACGTGGAAGTGGCCCCCCTGGGGGTGGAGGAATTCCGGGAACTCAAGAAGCATAACATCGGCACCTACATCTGCTTCCAGGAGACCTACGACCCGGAACTGTACAGAGCCTACCACCCCTCCGGCCCCAAGGCGGACTTCGAATACCGGCTTTTCGTGATGCACCGGGCCATGGAGGCGGGGATCGACGACGTGGGCATGGGCATCCTCTTCGGCCTGGCGGACTACCGCTACGAAGTCCTGGCCATGCTGGAGCACGCGGCGGATCTGGAAAGGCGCTTCGGCTGCGGCCCCCACACGGTGAGCGTCCCCCGGATCGAGCCGGCCTCCGGCGCCCCCCTCACGGAGGACATCCCCTATCCCGTGGACGACGACACCTTCCGGAACATCATCGCCGTGCTGCGCCTGAGCCTCCCCTACACGGGGATCATCCTCTCCACCCGGGAGTCGGAGAAGCTGCGCACGGAGCTCTTCCGCTACGGGGTGAGCCAGATCTCCGCAGGATCCAAAACCTCCATCGGGGGGTATACGGAGGAGGCGGAAGAGACGGGCCAGTTCGCCCTGGGGGACCACCGGTCCATGGAGGAGGTCATCTCCGACCTGGTGGACAGGGGCTTCATCCCCTCCTTCTGCACCGGCTGCTACCGCATGGGCCGGGTGGGACAGGATTTCATGGACCTGGCCAAGCCGGGTCTCATCAAACACTACTGCCTGCCCAACGGGCTCGTCTCCTTCGCCGAATACCTCCACGACTACGCGGGAAAGGAAACGAAGGAGAAGGGATTCGCCCTCATCGAAAAGCTGGCCCGGGAAGAGCAGAACGAAAAAGTCCGAAGGCTGATCCGGGAGGGCCTGGACAAAACGAACGCCGGCGGAAGGGACATCTACCTATGACGCGGGAGGAGCTGACCGATCTTTTCTACAACGCCCCCACGGAGGAGCTGACGGCTCGGGCCGGAGAGGTCTGCCGCCGGGTCCACGGGCCGGAGGTGCTCCTCCGGGGGCTGGTGGAGTACAGCAATTACTGCCCCTGCGGCTGTCTTTACTGCGGCATCCGGGGGGGCAATTCCCGGGTGAACCGGTACCGCCTGACCGACGGGGAAGTCCTGGCCTCGGTGGACGCGGGCTATGAGCGGGGCCTCCGGACTTTCGTCCTGCAGGGGGGGGAGGACAGAAAATTCGACACCGACCGGATCGCCCGGCTTATCGGGATGATCAAGGAACGGACGAAGAACGAGGCGGCGGTGACCCTGAGCTGCGGCATGAAGAGCCGGGAGGAGTTCCGGACCCTGCGCGACGCCGGAGGGGACCGGTACCTCCTGCGCTTCGAGACCTCCGATCCGGAGCTGCACCGTTACCTGCGGGACGGGAAAACCCTGGCGGAGCGCCTGGAGAACCTGGAGTGGATCAGGGAGGCGGGATTCCAGAGGGGAAGCGGCTACATGACCGGCCTCCCCGGGGAGACCGATGAGATCCGGCTGAACAACATCCTCCTCTGCCGGGACCTGGAGCTGGACATGGTGGGAATCGGCCCCTTCATCCCCCACCCGGACACCCCCCTGGGCGGGGCGGAGCAGCAGGGGCTGGACCATGCCCTGCGGGGGACCGCCCTCCTGCGCCTGGCCCTGCCCGAAGCGCATATCCCCGCCACCACCGCCGCCGGTTCCCTGGAGCCGGACGGGCGGGAGCAGATGATCCGGGGCGGGGCCAATGTGCTCATGCCCAATCTGACCGGGGTGGAGTATAAAAAGGACTATCTCCTCTACCCGGGGAAGATCTGCCTGGACGAAAGCGGCGTCCAGTGCATCGGCTGCCTCTCCATGAGGGTGAAGACCGTGGACCGTCGGCTCAGCTTCGCCCGGGGGGACGCTCCCCGCCTTGTCGGAGCGGCGGTATGACCCTGTATGGAGAGGAGACGGCCAAGGCCCTGGCCTGGCTGGGCAAAGGACAGACGCCGCGCCCTCTCATCCGGGCCTACGGGGAGGTAAAGCTGGCCGCCGTCCGGGCCCAGCAGGAGACGGCCCGCCTCTACCCGGAGGACTACTTTCCCCTCCTGGAAGAGGCCCTGGATGAGATTATCCGGGGGGACCGGGACGACCAGTTCCCCCTGCCCCTTGCCCAGGGAGGCGCCGGGACCAGCCTGCACATGAACCTTTGCGAAGTGGCGGCCCAGCTCGCCAACGGCGGGTACGACGGAACCTTCCGGGCCCATCCCCTGGACCATCTGGCCCGGTTCCAGTCCACCAACGATACCTTCCCCACCGCGGTCATCCTCATGGCCTACCGCTTTCTGGAGGAGACGGAAGCCAACGTGGTAGCCCTTCAGGAGGCCCTGGTTGCCCGGGAAAGGGAGTACGAGGAGTGGCTCATGTGCGGCCGGACGGAGGGACAGGACGCCCTGCCCGTCACCCTGGGCCAGGTGTTCGGCGCCTGGGCGGGACCGGTGGAGCGGGACCGGTGGCGCCTGAGCAAGCTCAAGGAGCGGCTGCGCACCATACCCCTGGGCGGCACCGCCGTGGGAACCGGCTTCACGGCGCCCCGGGACTACGTGTTCGCCGCAGAGAAGCACCTCAAGCGCCTGACCGGCCTTCCCCTGTGCCGGAGCCAGAACCTGTGCGACGGGATAGCCCATACGGACAGCCTGGCCGAATGCGCCCGGGGACTGGGGCTCTGCGGTGACAATCTGCACAAAATGGCCTCGGACCTGCTTCTCTACGGCATGGGGCCCGTGGGGGAGATCCCCCACGGGGAGGTGCAGTACGGCTCCACCATCATGGCTTACAAGACCAATCCGGTCTATCTGGAACTGATCCGGGGGCTGACCCTGGAGGCGAACGCCCTGGCCGGGCTCATCGGCGACTACAGCCGGGGGGGCCAATGGCAGCTGAACGCCTATCTTCCCTTCCTGGCGGAGCAGATGATCCGCCTCTCCTCCGGACTGAACCGGGCCCTGGCCACAGCGGCGGGCCCTCTCATGGGGATCCTGCGGCCG
>QKAI01000062.1 GCA_003246505.1 Spirochaetaceae bacterium
AAGGGGCCACATGCTCATGATCGTAGGGGGAGTCGCTCTCCACCGCCGCCCTACGCAGGGCGGAAACCTCCAGGATTTCCACCCCCGTCCCCAGGGGCATGCCCAGAAAGCCGCTGTAATCGGCCCCTTCCACCCGATGGCTCTCCAGTATCCTGTTAGCGAGCTGGGCGGATACGAAGGGATTATCCCCGGTGGCCCGGACGATCTGATCCGCCCCGAAGTGGTCGGCGGCCCGGAGGAACCGGTCCAGCACATCCTCCTTGGATCCGGCGAAAAGGTGGAATCCGCATTTTAGCCCCAGGGGAGTCAGCTCCTCCAGGGAGTCCTCCGTGGTCAGGAGAACCTTCGGCTCGGCCTCCACCTTCTCCAGGGCCATCATCACCCTTTCGATGAGGGGAACGCCCCCCAGGGGCAGGAGGGCTTTGCGGGGCAGGCGGCTGGAATCGAGTCGGCACTGGAGGAAAAGCGCGGTCATGACCTGTCCCAATCGGCGAGGAGAGTGGGCACGTCGGTCTTGAATCTTTTCCGGTTCTGACGGACCCAGGTGCGGATCTGGCAGAATTCCCGGTAGACCTCCACCCCGTTGCCCCCGCTCTTGGCCAGGAGGGAGAACAGGCGGTATCCGGGCAGACGCCCCGAGCCGTGGCGGACCACTATGGCCTGGGTTTTCATGAAAAAGTGCCCGTAATCCCGGTCGGTGGTGATATCCAGGGCGGGGATCTCCCCCATGTAGGACATTTTCAGGGCTTCCTGGTAGAGGATCTGCTCCCCCCACAGAGCGACCCGGAAGCCCAGATCCATGAGCTGCCAGTAGGGGTTGCCGATCTTCCCGTCGAATCCCCCCAGGGAGATAAATTTCTCCCGATGGTAAATCCCGCAGTAGTCGGAGGGGAAGAGAGTGCGCTGTCCCCCGGTCAGGGGTATATGAAATACCACGTCCATGTCCCTGAGGCCCGACCGGATCGGCACGGAGCAGGTGGGGAGGGTTTTTTCCTCCTCCATGAAAAGGGGGACCGTGCAGAAGTGGTTCCTTTCGTCGATCTTCTCAAACACCCGGGAGGAAATTTTTCCCGAGGGCAGCACCATATCGCTCCAGAGGACGAAGACGAACTTGCCCGTCGCCTCCTTGATCCCCACGTTGATGATATCCCCGGGGGAGACCTCCCCCCCGATCCGCAGGACATGGATATCCGCCTCCGATCCGCCCAGATCCTCCGTCTTTACCGGATGGTCGCCCTTCTCCACGGAGATGATCTCCCGGCAGTTCAGTTTGAGGAGTTCCGTGATCAGCTCCCTGCGGTAGGGTTTGCCCCCCCGGTTCAAGAGGAGAACGGAAAAACCCTCCGGTTCCCGGGGGCGGCTGCTCTTTTCCGCTCCCCCGATAAGGGTGTATTCCACATCGCTTCGTTCAAAAATTATAGGTGTAGTATTCATCGCACTCGGAACAGGGGGAAAGGATTTTCCCGTCCAGATGATCCAGATAAAGGGCTTCCCCCCTGGACCAGATTGTCTCCGGCTCCTCCTTAATGAGATTGCCCGGGCTCTTCTCCCCGTCCAGAGCTTCCTGGCAGAAAAGCACCGTCCCGTCCAGCAGCACGGCCATATCCCTCTTGATATGCCAGCATGGATTCCGGTCCAGGGGAGCCAGTTCGGTCACCTTGCGGGAGGGGAGCCGTCCGCAGAAGTGGTCGTATTTTTTGATGATCAGTTTTCCCGGCTTCCCTTTCCAGGTCTGATAGAGGGATTCCAGGTGGTCCTCGTTCTCACCCATGCGGGTCGTCTGAACATAGAGGTTCTCCCCGCAGTTCTCCCCCAGAAAGGCGATGAAATCCAGAGCCTCTTCCTGTCCCTCGCCCCTCAGCGCCCTGTAAAGAGCCGGGTCCAGGGCGTCCAGTTCCACGATCCAGTCTATCCGGCTCCCTTCCCTTTCCAGCAGGGGAAGGAGCTTTTCCCTCTCCCAGCCCCTGCCGGAGGTTTCCACCAGAAGCCGGAAATCATGGGTAAGCACCTCGGCCATCATCTCATAAATCCGGCTGTGGAGGGAGGGTTCCCCCCAGAGGGAGAGGGAGATAACCCCGTCCCGGGAGAGGCGGGAGATTTTATTCAGCAGGAGGGAGAAATCCTCCTGTCCCATCTCCCCATCCCCGTCGGTGAAGGGGGGTACGGGCAGATAGGAGGGCTTTTGCAGGCGCCGGTTCGTGATCTGCAGCTGATAAAAAGCGGGCAGGGTCCTGAGGAGATTCTGGGATTGATCCAGCCCCTCCGCCAGAGCCTTTCCCGTGGTGAGCCCCGCCTCTATGAACCGGTTCAGAAGCAGATGGTTCCTCTTGCTGTCCCCGGCCAGTGTCAAGCGGAGGAGACGGAAATCCTTCGGGGAGATGATCGTCTCCAGGTCGAAGGCGTTGATGTCCTTCTGAATCAGGGTAAAGAGGGAGTCCCGTTTGAGAGGGGACCGGTCGCCCCGGGCCAGCAGGGACAGTTTTTCCATGATCCGGTTCTCCAGGATTTCCGGGGCAAGGCCGATCGGCCAACCGTCGGAAAAGGTGTACTGTGACATGTAGAGGTGGTGGTGGGCCAGCAGATCCCTGGTTAATTCCGGGTCGAGGAAGGGGGTGTCGGCCCAGACGTAGACGATCCTCTCCGCCAGGGAGAAGGCTTCCTCCAGACGGGTGACCAGCTCTTCAACCGTATCGCCGCACTCCATGGGGGTGGCCCCTTTCAGGGCCCCCCTCCCGCCGGGGGGAATCAGTTCGATAAGGGGGCCGTCGGAAAGGGACCCGGCAAACCGGGCGGTCCGTTCCCGGGACGTCGTCCCGTCGGAGAAGGGCTCATCGGCCCAGGTATTCGCTTTTATGGCATTGACGACGTAACAAGTGGACATGAAAGGCCCCCTCCCCGCATGAGTATACCATACTTTTTCGGAATAATGACAGGGGGGATTGAGTTCTTTTCCCTTTTGGAAGATATTAGGGGGAGAGGAACGGAATGTTAAAAATAGCCGAATATAATAAATTGAAGATCCTGACCGTCAAGATGAACGGCTGCTACCTGGACGGGGGCAGCGAAACGGTTTTCCTGCCCATCGTGGAGATTCCCGACGGAGCGGACCAGGGGGACTACATCGAGGTATATATCTACCGGGGACGGGACGGTCTTTTCCATGCCACCACCGAGGTGGCCCCCGCTGTCATGGGGGGGTACGGCTGCTTCCCCGTGCGGAAGAAGGAGGAGTACGGCGCCTTTCTGAACTGGGGCTTGAGCCGGGACCTCTTTCTCCCCAAGAGATTCTACCGTACCGAGTTTACCGAAGGGGACCGCATCGTGGTCCGACTGATACCGGATATCGAGGAGAACAGCGTCATCGCCACGGAGAAATTCACCAAGGCCCTGGAAGGTGTCGGTGATGCCCCGGAGTTAAGCGAGAACGAAGAGGTGGATCTTCTGGTCTGGGACAAGACCGCCCTGGGGGCCCGGGTCATTGTCAACGACAGATTCAGCGGTATGGTCTATGCCAACGAAACCTTCGAATCCCTGG
>QKAI01000404.1 GCA_003246505.1 Spirochaetaceae bacterium
GCATTCTATCTGGGCGCCCTGAGTCAGGGGTACGTGAACGGCCATCTGATACCCGTCGAAGTCCGCGTTGAAGGCGGTACAGACAAGGGGATGGAGGCGGATAGCCTTCCCTTCCACGAGAACCGGCTCGAAGGCCTGTATACCCAGACGGTGCAGGGTGGGCGCCCGGTTCAGCATGACCGGATGTTCCTTGACGACCTCGTCCAGGACGGCCCAGACTTCGCTGGTCTCCTGTTCTACCAGGTTCTTCGCCTTCTTGATATTGTATACCACGTCCTTATCGACGAGTTTTTTCATGATGAAGGGCTTGTACAGCTCCAGGGCCATCTTGGCGGGAAGACCGCACTGATGCAGCTTGAGGGAGGGCCCTACGATGATAACGGAACGGCCGGAGTAGTCTACGCGTTTGCCGAGGAGGTTCTGCCGGAAGCGGCCCTGCTTTCCCTTGAGAAGGTCGGAAAGGGACTTGAGGGGCCTGTTGGAGGCACCCTTGACCACTTTCTTCTTCTTGGTGTTGTCAAAGAGGGCGTCCACCGCGTCCTGGAGCATCCGCTTTTCGTTGCGGATGATGATGTCCGGGGCGTTGACCGCCATGAGCCTTTTGAGACGGTTGTTTCTGTTGATGACCCGGCGGTAGAGATCGTTCAGGTCGGAGGTGGCGAACCGGCCCCCGTCCAGCTGTACCATGGGGCGGAGTTCCGGCGGTATCACGGGGATCACGTCCAGAATCATCCATTCGGGCTTGTTGACGGAGTCGCGGAAATTCTCCACGATCTCTATCCTCTTGAGGAGCCTTTTGTCAGCTTTGGCGCCCTTTTCGATCATCTTGGCGCGGAGCTCCTGGCTCAGACCGTCCAGGTCCAGGTTTTCCAGAAGGGTTCTGACCCCTTCGGCACCCATGCCGGCGGAGAAGGACATCCCGTAACGCTCCCGGGCTTCCATGTACTCTTCCTCGGTAAGGAGCTGCATCTTCCGCAGATCCGTATCGCCCACTTCGGTGACGATATACTTCTCATAGTAGAGGACGGAGCGAAGGGCGGCGATGGAGAGGTCCAGCAGAAGCCCCATGCGGGAGGGAACGGAGCGGTAGTACCAGATATGGGAAACGGGGGAAGCCAGCTCGATATGGCCCATCCTCTCCCGCCTTACCTTGAAGTGGGTTACTTCCACACCGCAGCGGTCGCAGATCACACCCTTGTAGCGGATGGACTTGAACTTGCCGCAGTAGCACTCCCACTCCTTGGTGGTTCCGAAGATCCTTTCGCAGAAAAGACCGTCCTTTTCCGGTCGGAGGGTTCGGTAATTTATGGTTTCCGGCTTTTTCACTTCGCCGTAAGACCAGGCCCGAATCTGATCGGGCGAGGCCAGTTTAATTTTCAGGCTGTCAAAGTCCTGTATATCTTTCATCAAATCCCTCCTCTTAGAAACGGTTGTCCTGTCTGTTCAGCAGTTCCTCATCCCTTTCGGTAAAGGGCACCTGCTTTCCCTTGGAGTCGAATATTTCCACATCCAGAGCCAAGCCTCTCAACTCCTGGACCAGTACGTTGAACGATTCGGGAATGCCCGCGCTGGTGGTGGCGTCTCCCTTGACAATCGCTTCGTAGATCTTCGTCCGTCCTGTCATGTCGTCGGACTTGATCGTCATAAGCTCCTGGAGCGTGTTGGCGGCGCCGTAGGCTTCCAGGGCCCAAACTTCCATCTCTCCCAGACGCTGGCCTCCGAACTGGGCCTTACCGCCCAGGGGCTGCTGGGTTACCAGCGAGTAGGGACCGGTGGACCGGGCGTGCATCTTGTCGTCAACCAGATGGTGCAGCTTAAGGTAGTACATGTAACCGACGAAAACGGGGTTATCGAGCAGATCTCCGGTCCGGCCGTCGCGCAATAGGATCTTCGAAGCTTCGGGGATCCCCGCTTCGGCCAGCTGGTTGTTGATCTCCTCGGTGGAGACGGACTGGAAAACCGGAGTCTCGTACATCTTTCCCAGCTGAGCCCCGGCCATGCCGAGCATGGTTTCCATGATCTGGCCGATGTTCATACGGGAGGGGACGCCGAGGGGGTTCAGACAGACTTCCAGGGGAGTTCCGTCCTCCATGAAGGGCATGTCCTCTTCGGGCAGAACCAGGGCGACAACACCCTTGTTCCCGTGGCGGCCGGCCATCTTGTCTCCCTCTTTCAGCTTTCTCTTGGTAGCGAGGAGAACCTTGACAACCTCGTCGACGCCGGGGCTCAGATCGTCCCCTTCGGACCTCTTGAGTCTCTGGATATCAATAATCGTTCCTTCCGCGCCGTGGGGCAGGCGGAGGGAGGAGTCGCGCACTTCCTTGGCCTTCTCTCCGAAGATGGAGTTGAGGAGCTTGAATTCGGGGGTGGTTTCGGTCTCCGACTTGGGAGTGACCTTGCCCACCAGAATGTCGCCGGAATGGACCTTGGCTCCGACGCGGATAATACCTTCCGCATCCAGATTCTCCAGGGCCTTGTCGGAAACATTGGGTATGTCCCGGGTCAGCTTCTCCGGTCCCAGCTTGGTCTCCCGGATCTCGGTGCTGAACTCCTTGATGTGGATGGAGGTGTAGTAATCCTCCTTCACGACCTTCTCGGAGATCAGAACGGCATCCTCGTAGTTGTATCCGTTCCAGGGAACGAAGCCCACCAGGAGGTTCCGACCCAGGGAGAGCTCTCCGTTGGCCGTGGAGGGACCGTCGGCCATGATGCCGCCCTTCTCCACATGCTCGCCGAAGGCGACGATGGGCCGCTGGTTGAAACAGGTATCCTGGTTCGTGCGGCGGAACTTCTGCAGGAAGTACTCGTCCTTATCCTCGGGCCCGGTCTTTTCGTCCGGATCGATCACGATGCGGGTGGCGCTGACGTAGGCTACGGTTCCGGCACGGCGGGCTTTGGCCACGACGCCCGAATCATAGGCGGCCTTGCCTTCCATTCCCGTACCGACCAGAGGGGCTTCGGGGAACATGAGGGGCACGGCCTGGCGCTGCATGTTACAGCCCATGAGGGCCCGGTTGGCGTCGTCATGCTCCAGGAAGGGGATGAGCGAGGCGGCGGTGGAGATGATCTGACGGGGGGACACGTCCATGTAGCTGATGTCCTTGGGATCCTGGACCGTATAGTCACCGGACCGCCTGACGGCGACAGCCTTCTCACGGTAGTTTCCGTCCTTATCGATGACGGCGCTGGCCTGGGCGATGAAATTTCTCTCCTCGTCCATGGCGGAGAGGTATTCCACCTCCTTCGTGGCCACCCCGTTCACAACCTTGCGGTAGGGGGTTTCCAGGAAGCCGTAGTCATTGACCCGGGTATAGTTGGCCAGCGAAACGATGAGGCCGATGTTCGGACCTTCCGGCGTTTCGATAGGGCACATTCTTCCATAGTGGGTGTAATGTACGTCCCGGACCTCGAATCCGGCCCGGTCCCGGGAGAGACCGCCCGGTCCCAATGCGTTCAGACGGCGCTTGTGGGTCAGCTCCGCCAGGGGGTTGACCTGGTCCATGAACTGGGAAAGCTGGCTGGATCCGAAAAATTCCTTTATGGCGGCCACCACGGGCTTGATGGAGATCAGATCCTGGGGCTTGAGGGTTTCCACGTCCTTGAGGGACATCCTCTCCTTGGAGATTCTTTCCATTCTGGTGAAGGCGGTCTTGAGGGCGTTCTCCAGGAGCTCCCCCACGGACCGGACGCGCCGGTTGCCGAGGTGGTCGATATCGTCCACGTTCTCGTCACCCTCGTAAACCCGGATAAGCCAGTCCATGGTGCGGGTTATATCGTCCCTGGTCAGGACATGCTCATCCATGGACACGCCGTGGGCGAATTTCTTGTTCAGCTTGTAACGGCCCACCAGACCCAGGTCGTAGCGGCGGGAGGAGAAGAACATGGAGTTCAGATCCTTTTCCGCATTCTCGATGGTGATGGGTTCCCCGGGCATGAGGATGGAGTAGATGGTGGAAATGGCATCGGCCCGTGAGGGCTCGTCGCTGATCTCATCTCCGTTGAACCGGGATTCCTCCCGATCGAAACAGTTGATGATGACCTGGGAGTTGAGAGACCCCTTGGCGGTAAAATCGATGACAGTTACCTGCTCCACCCCGGAGTGCACCAATTCGTCAATGTCGTTGGGGTAGATCTTAACACCGGCGGAGTAGAGCTTTTTCTCCTCCCCGTCCACTTCCACGGTTACGGCCTGAGCCAGCACCCGCCCGTTAAGAGACTTGTCCCCTTCCTTGTTGGGAACTACCTTCATTTTCTTGGTCTTGTAGAAAAGATCGATGATCTTTTCCCGGGAATCATATCCCAGGGCCCGCAGGAAAAGGGTTCCGAGAATCTTTTTTTTGCGGTCGATTTTCGTGTAAATAAGATCCTTCTTGCCTTCCACTTCGAATTCCAGCCAGGAACCGCGATAGGGGATGATTCGGGAGGACACCAGGTCCTTCTCCTTGGCAAAAATAACACCGGGGGACCGGTGGATCTGGGAAACAACGACCCGTTCGGCGCCGTTTATAATAAAGGTTCCCCTTTCCGTCATGAGGGGTATGTCCCCCATGTATATATCTTTCTGACGAATTTCGCCGGTACTCTGGAAAACCAGATTGATCCGGGCCTTCACGGGCACGCCGAAGGTGAGACCCTTCTTCTTACAGCCCTCTTCGTCAAATTTTATCCCGTCGAAATCGAGGGTATAGAAGTCATAATCCAAAACCAACTCGCCGTTGGCGCTCTCTATGGGAAAAATCGATTCAAAAACACTCTGTAATCCGCGATCCTCAAGGGGTTCACCGTTCTTAACACGTTCCAGTTGCAGGAATTTCTCATACGAAGACAACTGAATATCAATAAGATTGGGCATGGAGACAACCTCTTCCGCCGGTGTTCCTATAAAAGTTCTTTTCTGTGCCTTATCTCGTTCAAACACAACATCCCCCTGAATATAATTATCCACTGGTAGCCTTATCTGTCTACCAGTGGATAAGGAGTTTCTTAATTAATGTAACCGGTGAAGTTATTATTTAACTTCAACAGTTGCGCCGGCTTCCTCAAGCTTCTTCTTTACCTCTGCGGCTTCTTCCTTGGAAACGCCTTCCTTGACAGCCTTTTCACCGGCTTCCACCAGTTCCTTGGCTTCCTTGAGGCCCAGACCGGTAATTCCTCTTACTTCCTTGATAACGCCGATCTTCTTGGCGGCATCAAAACCCTTGAGGATTACGTCGAACTCAGTCTGCTCTTCGGCAGCGGCGGCAGCGGCGTCACCGGCTACGGGAGCAGCGGCGGCTACGGCTACGGGAGCGGCAGCGGTTACACCAAATTTCTCTTCCATAGCTTTTACAAGCTCGGAAACCTGCAGTACGGTCATGCCAGCAATGGCATCCAGAATTTCTTCAGTTGTCATATTATCTTCTCCTTATATAATAATTTTAACGGCGAAAGCATGTCAACCACGAAGACTTACGCCGCATTTGGATTCAAACAATCAGCCGTTAGCCTTCTGCTCGCGAACCGCATCGAGGGTCCGGACAAGCTTGGTGGTAACGTCGTTAAGCGCACAGGCCAGATTCCGCGCGGGAGCCTGCATGGTCCCCATGAGCATCTGGATGAGCTCGAGCTTGGTGGGCAGCTTGGAAAACTGCTCAACCTGCTTAACATCAAAAACATTGCCGTCAACGTAGCCGCCCTTAACTTCCACGGGGGATTCGCCGGCGAACTTGAGAAGAGCCTTGGCAACGGGGCCGGCATCTTCCCTTACGATGGCGATAGCGGTGGGTCCCACGAGAAAACCGTCGACCCCTTCCTTCTCAAGCTGCTTGAAGGCGATCTTGGCATAGTTGTTCTTTACTACGTGGAACTCGGCACCCAGCTTTCTCAGGTTGTCCCGAAGCTCGGTGATCTGAGCCACGGTCAGACCGCGGTAATCGGCGAAGAAAAAGTCGGTAACCTCTCCGAACTGCTCCTTAAGAGCAGCTACAGCTTCCAGCTTACTCGGTTGTATTTTTGTTTCAGCCATATACTACTCCTTAATTTGCCCGGTACTCAATCTTGACGCCGGGACCCATGGAAGAGGAAATCGCAACGGATTTCACAAAGTCACCCTTCACATCGGAGGGTCTTTTCTTCACGAGATCGCCGAGGAACTGCTCAACGTTCTCCTTGATTCCGGTGGAATCCATGGAAATCTTGCCGACGGCAATATGGACAACGCCGGTCTTGTCGGCGCGATACTCGGTACGGCCCTTCTTGAGTTCTTCCAGGGCGCCCTTGATATCCATGGTAACGGTCCGGGTCTTGGGGTTGGGCATCATCCCCCTTCTCCCCAGAACGGGCCCGAGCTTACCCACGTCCTTCATCATGTCGGGGGTGGCCACGCAGACGTCAAAGTCCATCCAGCCGCCGCGGATTTTCTCTACGAGCTCTTCGGCACCCACATAGGTAGCACCGGCTTCCTCCGCCTCCTTGGCCTTATCGCCCTTGGCGAAAACCAGAACCCTCTTCTCACCCTTGAACTGGTGGGGGAGAACGAGAGTGTCGCGAATGGAGTGGCTCTTCTTGATATTCAGCTTCACGGAAAGATCGACGGTCTCATCGAATTTGGCAAATGCCATTTCCTTGACCAGGCCGATGGCGTCATCCACGGCGTAGAACTTTCCCGCTTCAACCTTAGCGGAAGCTTCAACGTATTTTTTTCCTCTTTTCACGGATTATGCCTCCACCTTCACGCCCATGCTCCGGGCAGTACCGGCGATGATGTTCATCGCGGCCTCTAAGTCGTTCGCATTAAGATCGGGCATCTTCTGCTCGGCGATGGCCTTGAGCTGATCCTTCGTAATGGTGGCGACTTTGGTTTTGTGAGGTTCGGGGGAACCCTTATCCAGCCCCAGGGTCTTCTTAATGAGAACGGAAGCGGGGGGAGTCTTGGTGATGAACGTGAAAGTCCTGTCACTGTAAACAGTGATGACTACCGGAATCGTCAGACCGGGTTCGTAATTTTTCGTACGATCGTTAAACTGCTGTACGAACTGGGGCGCGGGAACTCCGTGGGGACCGAGTGCAGGTCCGACGGGAGGTGCCGGCGTAGCTTTCTGAGCAGGAACCTGCAGTTTGATCTGCGCAACTTCCTTCTTTTTAGCCATGTTTTTCTCCTTCGTGGTATTAACGCTCCCCCAGGGGAGCTCCCATCATATATACGCCCTACAGGCGCAAAAACCTTCCACACCCTGCCGGGCCGGAAGGCTAAACAGCTACCTTATCTATGTCAAAGAGCGACTAAAGCCGTTCTACCTGATTAAAGGCCACTTCCACCGGTGTGTTTCTTCCGAAAATCCCCACCATGACACGGAGCTTGCCCTTCTCCTGATTTATCTCTTCCACCACGCCGGTAAAAGTCTCAAAGGGGCCATCCACAATACGCAGCTCCTCGCCGACAACAAACTCCTGGCGCACCTGATAACGCCTTTCCGATTTAAGTTCGCCGGCCTGCTGAAGAATCGCCTTGGCCTCTTCATTGGAAATAGGCTGGGGCTTGCTTCCCGCCAGGGTGCCCACAAATCCGGTTACGCCGTCAATACGGCGGATTTCATTACAGGGGATTTTCCAGCCCCGGTCGGGGAGGTCCATCTCAAGAAGGATATATCCGGGAAGAATCTTCCGGGAGGTGGTCTTTTTCTTCCCGTCTTTGACTTCCACCACATCTTCGGCGGGGACTTTGATATCGAAAACATATTCGGAGATCGTACCGTCCTCCATTTTCAGACGGATGAACTTCTCTACCTTGTTTTCATATCCAGTGTAAACCTGGAGCACATACCAGCCCTTAGCCATATACCCTGCCCTTTTATTTCAATAACTATGAGCCCTAAAAAAGAGAGATAAGCCCCTTTGTCAGAACAAAATCCACTACACCGAAAAATATGGAGAAGAGAACCGTAGAGACAAGAACAACCTTGGTAGAATCAACAACACGATCCCATGAAGGCCAGATAACCTTTTTTAACTCAGCATAGGATTCACGAAAAAACGAAGTCACAACGTTCGGCATTACAAAACACCCCCGAATAATAAAAAATCAGGTCAGGCAGGATTCGAACCTGCAACATCCGGTTTTGGAGACCGGCGCTCTAGCCATTAGAGCTACTGACCTGGGTAAAAGACAACTATTTAATCTTCGTCTCTTTATGGAGAGTCGAAGTCTTACACCACTTACAATATTTCTTCAGCTCAATCTTTCCCTGGATATTTCTTCTATTCTTACTAGTGGTATAATTACGACGCTTACATTCGGGACACTGCAAAGCAATTTTTTCAACGGCGCCCTTTGCTTTCTTGGCCATGACCTATATCTCCTCAGCTTTCTTTGAAGCAAAAAAAAGAGCCTCCGAACGGATTTGAACCGATGACCCCATCCTTACCATGGATGTGCTCTACCGACTGAGCTACAGAGGCAAAATTGATGCTCGACCAAAGTAACAGAAAGAACCCGGATGTGTCAATAGATTAATACTTTTTTTATGAGATTCTTTCTAAACTGTCCCTATCAGGGGGTGGTAGGAGCGGTAGAAACCCTGGATACCCCGGGCCAACTCCCCGTAGCGACGGAACTTTTCCTGATAGTAATCCGGATTCCGAGGCTCCAGAACCTCCTCGGCCCGGTAAAGTGCCTGGGAACAGGTCTTCAAATCCCCATAGGCCCCCTCTCCGGTCAGAAAAACGACCGCCCCGCCCAGGAGCTCCGCGTCGGCGACCCGGGGCACTTCGATCCTCCGGTTCAGCATGTCCGCCTTCATCCGGTTCCAGCGGGGGCTCTTAGCCTGCCCCCCCACGGTGACGATGCGCTCGGCGGCTCCCCCCTCCTCCTCCAGAAGGGTCAGCCCCCGCTTCAGGGCATAGCCGATGGCCTCCAGAACGGCCCGCCCCAGGCAGAACCGGTCCATTTCCGGCTCCAGTCCCAGGAAAATCCCCCCGGAAAACTCCCAGAGCCCCCCGTCGTTCAGGGAGGGGAAGAAGTCGGGGAGCCGGGCATCGGCGGTGGCGATGATTCCCTCCATGGTGCGGGAGTAAGGCCAGGTCTCCTGGCCGGTCAGGCGGCGGTACCACTCGAAGAGGGCCCCCGTGGAGGAGAGGATGACCGATCCGTTGCATACATTTTCCCGGGAGGAGGGATGGGGCAGGAACCGTATGTGATCGTGGTTCCGGCTGTCCGGGACGATCATGTTCAGCCCCTCCGAGGTTCCCGCCCGGTCGCAGATGATCCCGGAGGTCACCGCTCCCGCCCCCAGCAGGGAGGTGAAGAAGTCGCTTCCCGCGCCGTAGACGGGAATCCCCGCGGTCAGCCCGGTCAGGGCGGCCCCTTCCGCCGAGAGCCCCGAATCGGACTTGTCCCCCAGATAGACCGGGTCGGGGAATTTCCCCCTGTCCAGGCCGTTGGCGTCGATCCCCTCCCCGTTCCAGATGAAGGGATCGAAGGGGGAACCGGAGGAGATCACGATCCGGGAGCCGGTCAGCCGGTAGAGGAGGTATTCGGAACATCCCAGGAAAGTGACCGTTCTGTCATAGAGTTCGGGATGGTTTTCCCGGTACCAGAGAACCAGGGGCAGATAAAGGGACGCCCCCTTCGCCCGGGCCCGGTGCATATCGTACCACATGAGGGCGGGCCCCAGGGGCGCCCCCTCCGATCCCAGGGGGACCAGGGTCGGCCCGTGACCGGAGATCACGAGCCCCTCAATGCGGGAGAGCCCACCCCCGTCCCGGCCGTACTCCCCCAGGAAATCTAAGAAAACCCGTACCCAGACCTCCGGGTCCAGGGCGCTCCTGTCGTGGGGGGGAATGACCAGCCGGCGGCTGTAGGAGAGGGTGCCGTCGGCGGTAAAAAGGCCTCCCTTGAGAGAGGTGGTACCGATATCGACGGCGAGGATCATTTCTTCAGGAGCCTCTGGATCATCTTGCTGTTGTCCAGGAGGGGCGAGACGGACCGGTTGTGGTGGATGCGGGAGATGGTTCGGGCGAAGAGATTGGACACGTCGGCGGAGAGGTACCACTCCCGCTCCAGAATCTCCTGGGGCAGGGCCACCCCGTTGGTTCCCACCATGTAGGTGAAGAGGCCCTCCTCATAGGCCCGGTCGAAGTTCTCTACTGCGTTGCCGGAAAAGAGGGGCAGGGAGATGGAGCCGATGAATTTTTTTGCCCCGTTGTCTCTCAGGAGTTTCATGGCCTTGATGAAGGTGCCCCCCGTGCCCAGAAGGTCGTCGTTCATGAAAACGGTTTTGTCCTTCACATCCCCCAGGAGGCGGGAGTTGGTGATGTTCGACTCGTTGGCGCTGCGGGAGGTGCGGGAGTAGTCCCTTTCCTTATAAATAATGGCCAGGGGCTTCTTGAGGGTGTCCGCGTAGAACTTGTTTCTTTCGATGGCGCCGATATCCGGGGAGACGATGGTCAGGTCGTCGCTCTCCAGCTCCAGATGGGGGCGGAGGGTCCGGAGGATCTGGTAGGAGGCGTGGAGGTTCTCCAGGGAGAGCTTGGTAAAGGCGTGCTCGATCTCCTTGGAGTGGATGTCCAGGGTGATGATGCGTTCTACGCCCATGTTCTCGAAGAGGTGCCCCAGGGTGGAGGCGGTGAGCCCTTCCCGGCCTTTGCGCTTGTGCTGCCGACTGTAGGGATAGGTGGGAAGCACCAGGGAGACCCGGCGCGCCCCGGCCTGGATGGCCGCGTCCACGGTGACGAAGAGATTCATCAGATGCTCGTTGACGCTCATCTGCACCGGTTCGTCACAGCCGGAAAATTTAATGGGGTTGCGGTTCTCCACATCCTGGACGATGAAGATGTCCATGCCCTTGATGGAGTGGAGGATTTCCGCCTTAAGCTCCCCGTTGGCGAAACGGGTGTTTTTGATGGGGACCTTGAAGGAGGGCATGCGGTAGTCCGTGGCATTGCCCACGGGGGAGACCCGGTGGCTGTTGATGTCGTCGGCCATGTTGAGCCGCCGGATCATGTCCTCCCGGGGAATATCGTAGAGTTTGGAAATAAAGAGGGCCTTTTTTTCAAATCGACGCTGATAGATCATCTTCAGGTGGGAGATGATCTCATTGGCGAACTGCTCGCCCCCCGGACAGGCGATGACTCCCAGAGTCGTCGGTTTGGAAAACCCCATTCATATTCCTCGCTTTATGGTAGACCTAAGAATATCATAGAGAAAAGTTCGGGGTCAAGCGTAGTGGGAGATATCTCCCAGGCTCTCCACCTCCCGGAATGATCCCCTCTCGAAGGAGAGGATCGTCAGGCTGGCGGGCTGGAGAAAGGGCCCCTCCCAGAACTCCCCGGTTCCCCTCCCCTCGTAATGGTTCACGATGCTCTTAAGGAGGGCGCCGTGGCTGATGATGAGGATACGGGAGTCATCGGGATAGTGGCTGATCAGTTCTTCCAGGCGGCCCACGGCGCGGATGCGGATGTCGTCGAAATCCTCCCCCCCTGTCAGGGCCTTATCGAATTCGGTGGGATTGTTCCAGAATTTGTCCACCAGGTGGCGGATCTCCGGCTTCAGGTCCCCGAAGGTCTCCCCCTCCAGGCAGCCCAGGTCAATCTCCATAAAGGCGTCGTCGTGGACGATCTCCCCCCGGGGATTCAGAAGGTCCGCCGTCTCCCGGGTCCGGCCCAGGGGGCTGCAGAATATGCCGTCGAAAGGGATGTCCCGGAGTTTCTCCCCCAGCAGTCGGGCCTGCTCCCGGCCCTCCTCCAGGAGGGGTGAGTTCTTCTGTCCCTGGAACTTTTTATCCCGGTTCCATTCGGTTTTGCCATGCCTGACCAGATACACTTTCATAGGGTTGCCTCCTTATCTTCCATGCGGCCTGTCACTCCGCCAGAAATCCTCCAGCAGGCGGTTCACGTCGTCCGGTTTTTCCATGCTTACCGAGTGGCCCGTTTCCTCGAATAAATGGAAAGGGATGTCGGGGCGGTATTTCGCCGCCAGATCCCGGGCTTCCCCGGGATCGAAGTAAATCTCCTCCTCCCCCGCCAGAATCAGGGTCCGCGGGGGGAGACGGAGCCACTCCTCCCGGGAAAACTCCCGGGGGAAGAGGGGGAGTACGGGCAGGAAGCCCTTGATGGAGGCGAAGAGAAGCCGTTCGTAGGGTTTGTCCGGAAAAAAATGGGCCGCATACTGCTTGCCGATGAGCCGGCGGATCTCCGGCTTCTTTCCTCCCAGGGTCACCGCGGCGGCCTCCCGGAGGAGGGAAACGGGGACCAGCCGGAAAAGGGGCACCGGGGAGATCAGGGCCAGGGACCGTACCCTTTCGGGCCGCTTCAGGGCGAACCGGGCCGCATGCCACCCTCCCAGGGAGAATCCTCCCAGGTGGGCCGTCTCCAGGCCGAGCCGGTCCATCAGCTCGGTAAGCCAGAGGGTCCAGTGGTCCGGCCGGTGGGCCAGCTGCACGCTGCGCCCGGTCCCCGCGTCCCCCAGGGTTTCGGGCATATAAAGGCAGTAGTCCCGGGAGAGGGCTTCCACGGAGGGCCGCCACATGAGGGGGGTATTCAGGAATCCGTGGAGGAGCAGGACCGGGGGGTTCTCCCGGCTGCCGGAAATGATTACGTTGGTCACCCCGAAGGAGGTGCGGACCCGCTCCTCCCGGAAGTCCACGGGCCACAGTTCCAGGACCTCCCGGTAGCGGCGCAGGAATTCCCTCCGGTGTTCTCCCGTGCGGAATTCGGCGAGGGGAATCTTCATTCTAAGACCGGATTCTCCATTCCAGGGTTTCGCCCGCATGGAGGGGCACAACCCCTTCGTACTCGTCGGGGACGGTCCAGGGCGTTCTTTCGAAAGTGACGGTGCGGCTGTTTCTTTCCAGTCCGTAGAAGGCGGCACCCCGCTCGGAGAGGAAGGGCTCCATCAGCCCGGGACAGCCCTTCTCTTCAAAGAAGGAGATGATCAGGGGCAGGGCGACCGGGGCGGTGAAGATCCCCGCCGCCCCGGCGGGGCACTCTTTCTTAGCCCGGGGATGGGGGGCGCTGTCGGTGCCGAAGAACACCTTCTCGCTGCCGGAAAGAACAAACGCCCGTATGGCATCCCGGTCCCGGGCCGTCTTGGGGAGGGGACGGCAGAAGAGGTGCGGATTCAGGCCGCCCCCCAGGAGATCCTCCTGGGTCAGAAGGAGATGGTGAACGGTGACGGTGGCGGCCACATTGTC
>QKAI01000168.1 GCA_003246505.1 Spirochaetaceae bacterium
GCCAGAACGGTCCCCCGAAACAGGGGCAAACCCCGCCGGGAGTAGTTGATGAGGATGGAAGATCCCGTACTGTGGCCGATGGCATAGGATCGGGAAGGGTCAATCTCCCAGTTATCCAGGAGGCTGTCCATATAGAGGGAATACTCCTCGAAGGAGTTGATCCCCCCTCTTATGCCGCTGCTTCTCCCGTGGCCGGGCATATCCCCCGCCACGACCCGATACCCCCTGTTCAACAGCCAGAGGATCAGGATCCTGTTGCTGAGGGAGTGATCAAGAAATCCGTGAAGAAGAACCACGGTCCGACTCCAACTCTCCGGTTCCAGGCTCCAGCTCCAGATGCGGTAGGGGCCGGCGGAGAAGGTTTTCCCCGAGAATTCGTAATCACCGGGCAGGGAGTAGTAGTTCAGATACTCCGTTTCCATGGGTCCTATGATACCAGACTTGGCCCGTTCTGCCCAGCCAGAAAAAAAGGCGGTTTCTGTGGATTTTTCCCCGTTCATGAAGTATCATTAACCTATATCCTTAGGAATAAATGATGGTTGAAAATTTTCTAGACTTTATCAATCGTGCCGGATCCATTGTTATAACCTCCCACGAAAGCCCAGACGGGGACGCGGTATGTTCCGAAATAGGCCTGTATAAACTTCTTCTCCACTTGAAGAAGGATACGGTAATCCTCAACAGCGACCGGGCCGAGGAGAAATACGATTTTCTTAATACGGACCGTTACATAGCCCAGGTGAACCTTAGAAAACCGGAAATTCCGGAAGAATACTCCCTCATTGTGGTGGATACCCACCCCTTCAATATTGGAAAGGCGGGGGATCTCCTCCGGGATAAGGCGGGAGAGATTTTCGTGATAGATCACCATGAGGACTCCTATTCGGACCATTACGAGGGGATACACGACAGTTCCGCCTCCAGTACCTGCCAGCTGGTCTACCAGATGATGGAGGAACTGAAATTCCAGCCCGATCTGGAAACGGCCCAGGCCCTTTTCTCCGGAATCGTTTACGACACGGGATCATTCCAATACAAGAAAACCACCGACGAGACCTTTCGCATCGGTGGCAATCTTGTCCGCATCGGGGTGGATCCCTTCATGATCCATAACCACCTGGACCAGAGCAACAGCAAGGCCTTTCTCGTTCTTCAGATGGAAGTCATGAAGACCCTGGAATTCTTCCATGGGGACCGGGTCACATCCCTGACCATGACGAAGGAGACCCTGGCCCGGAGCGGCGCCCGCTATGAGGAGGCTCAGCCCCTTATCAATCTCCCCCTCATTTGCCGTGATGTGGAGGTCTCCCTGCTCTTCAAGGAGAGCGAGGAGGGGGTGAAAAGGTGTTCCGTCCGGTCCAAGGGGAATTTCGACTGCTATGAGCTCGCCAACAAATACCGGGGGGGCGGCCACAGGACGGCGGCGGGTTTTAAAATTTCCGGTTCCTTCGAAGAAATCAAAGCGGAAGTGCTTGAAGAACTGGGCCGATTCTTCTCATAATGGCATCCATGAATAGAGCCTTTTTCTCCCCGATCCTTTTCCTGACAGCCCTTTTTCTATTTTCCTGCCACCGGAATCCGGACAGGATTGCCTCCGGCGAAATGCCCCCTGCGGGGCAGACGATCATTCCCGATTCGGGACAGGATACGGCGGATCGGGGTGACAGATCTCTCATAAGGAGGGAGGAGGAGAACCGGAACAGCCTGGTCCCCTCCCTGCCCATAGAGGCCAGGTGGAAGGTGGTCCAGCTAGTGGATACCAATCTGGACGGAGACTCGGATGATGAGCAGATTATCATCCTGGAGCCGCAGAATACCGCCGGTGGTGAGGGACTGGAGGTCTGGATCGCCGATTACAATACCTCCTCCAGCAGCCACATGCTCGCCTGGAAGGGAGAGCTCAGCAGCCGCAGCGGGGATAAGCTGACCATTACGGTCAATGAGGCCGCCTCTCCCGGGGAGTATGAAATGTACGTTCTGGGCTATGATGACAGGGACTACCATACCCTGGACGTTTTCTATCCCCAGTCGGACCAGTCCCCCAGTTACAGGAATATATTCACCCAGTCCGTCAAGGGCACCATAGAGCTCTACTTTCCCCAGACTGCGGGGGCCTCCCTGAGCGACGACTACGGCACCCGGGTGAAGGTCTCTCCGGATATCGTGATAACCCGGGCCGATCCTGATTCGGCCAATACCCTGGATTCGGTGATAACCACCTGGCAGCTCTCCTATAACCCGGTCAGGTACAAACTGGTCTCCACGAGAAAGGTCAAAGCGGCCAAGGGGCAGGAGGAAAAACTCCTGGAACTGATCTCCAGCCCCGTTGAGGATTTCGAGGAAATCCTCTCCGATTACTGGTACAAGGAGGAGGGGGAGAGCGGTCTGATCCGAATGGTGAACCTGAATCTGGAGACGAGGGAGCTGGAGTTCCTGACCCTTCAGAACTACGAAAGCTACCTCTGGGACTCCTCCCACAAATCCTCCTACGCCCCCCGGCTCTATATCTACGGGACCAGCAAATACATCTCCTCCATCCGCAAGGAACTGACGGTTAATCTGATCGACATTGACTCCATAAACCTGGACATTACCGACAACGGGACCCAGCATCACAACAGCGCCTGGTCGGGAAACTATAAAAGGATGACCGAGGGGATGAAGTCCTCCCTCATAAAGACCTTCGTCCGGGAGATCAACACCCAGGATTTCGCCCTCAAGGGCAAATACAAGAGCGCTTCGGGGGAGGAATTCTCCTTTGATCAGACCGATTTCACCCTACGGGAGGGAAACAACGACAGGTTACGCCAGGGGCGGTTCTCCCTCTTCCTCCTGAACGGGAAGCAGCTTATGGAGCTGGTTTACTATGACGGGCGGGGCATGACCACGGACAGGGAGACCTATCTTTTCTCCCATAACGTGGTGGATGATCAGGACCATCGCATCCGCAGCTTTCATATCACCGCGGGAGAGACCGATACCCACGGCTTCGTAATCTCCGAAGTGGGGGGCAAACAGTTCGAGCAGATTGAACTGCTTTCCGATTAGGGCAGGGAAAGCAGGGACCGGGGGGTGACGCTCCGGTCTCCCCCCCCCTTGAGAATCAGGCTTTCCGGGGAATCGGGGAAATCCCTTCTGATGATCCACTCCAGCCGGGCGGCCTCATCATCCTTTCCTGTCTGGCGGTAGGCGTCACTCAGGAGCAGCGCCGTTGACGGACTCCCCGCCAGAACCCCATTGCCCGATTCCATGAGAGCCAGAGCTTCCCCATCCCTCTTAAGACGGAGCAGACTGAATATTTCCACGATAAGGACTTGCCGTGATATTTCCTCTTCTGGATTTTCGGCGAGCAGGGCCAAGCACCTCTCCGGCAGTCCCTCATAGCGGCCCAGTTCCAGTTCCAGCTGTACCACCCGGAGCTTAGATCGTTCCGCCGTTTCTCTAAGGGCCGATGCGGAGGAAAGCCGGTATCCTTCCAGGGCCTGCTCCCAGCGACCCGCGAGCAGATCCTCCCC
>QKAI01000149.1 GCA_003246505.1 Spirochaetaceae bacterium
GCCGCTTCCGCATAGGCCCTGGGCTTACCCTTACCGTCACAGTAATGACTGTGGGTATGGTAATTCGTTATTATCATGCTCTCACCAGTAATCCGTGCCTGTAGGCAAAATCCTGTTCCGGAGCGGCGGTATGTCTCCGGGATCCGTCGGGATAGACGATTCGTAGTTTTTCCACCAGGGAATGGAGCAGCTCCACGTTGTCCTTGAATATATGGGACATCATTCTGCGATAGAGCAGCTCCTCCTCCGCCATGGAATTCCTGCCGTTATGGAAGGGGGATATCATGAGGGCTTCGTCGATCTGGGGCAGGACCTTCTTCCTTACCTGCTCCTTGAAGCTGACCAGCTCCGCCACGCCGTCTTCCATAAAGGGTTTGTCGTCCAGATAAGTCTGGGCGTCCTGCAAAAAATAGCGGATATCCCGGGCATTGTCCACCCCGTACCGCTCCATGGCAGTGGAAATTACCGGTTTGAAAAAGAAATCTTCCAGCAGTTTGTTCACCTCGCTAACGGTTTCCGAAATCAGTTTCCTTTCCATGGCAGTCTCCCTTCCTCCCATCATCGGCAAATGGGGGTTCCCCATTTAGATTCTGTTGCAAAATCCGGCCAAAAAAGCTATAAAAAAGGGTGTCCGTCAAATTGAAGGAGTGTTTCACCATGGGCGAATCGGTAATGATATGTTCCGATCTGGGAAAGATCGGCGATAGGGTACTGGAAAAGGGTATAGAACTGGCATGCAAGCTCAAGGCGCCTGTCCGTCTGGTCCACGTTATCACCGGGGAGAAGGCTACTCCCCATGCGACGCCCAACATGTCCGGATCCGCCGCCAAGGATATGATCCAGATGCAGAACCGCCTGGAAAGGGCGAAGGAGCGGCTCCGCGATTCGGGATGCGAATTTACCGTGGCCACCCCTTCGGGGGACGTGGCGGAGGAGCTTAAGAAAGAGATCAAGGCCCGGGATCCCTATATCCTCGTCATGGGGGCCCTGAATAACACGGCTCTCCACCATGTGGTTTCGGGAAGCGTGGCGGGCACCGTCCTCAACAGCACGAACTGCCAGGTCCTTCTGGTGCCGGAGGAGAAGTAATCCCTCCCATGGAAAAGAGAATCGTCTGCAAATTCGGGGGCTCCAACTTCAAATCCCGGGAGAGCGTCCGGGCCATCATAGAAGCGGTGGAGCTCTACCGCCAGCCTCTCATCATCGTGGTGTCCGCCTTCTACGGCATCACCAACTATCTGACCGAAGGGATAGAGACGGTTCAGAACGACGAATCCCATGTGGACGAGCTTATCGCCACTATCAAGGAAAAGAAGATGGAGAGCATCGACTTCTCCATAGAGGACGAGGCCTATCGCAGGGAGACCTATGCCCTCGTCGGACAGCGCCTGGACGAACTGAACCGCTACCTGCTGGGGGTGCACTACATCGGCGAGCTGCCCCATTCGGTTAAGGACCGGATCCTCAGCTACGGGGAGCGCCTCAGCTCCCTCATCCTGACGAAGACCCTGCAGTCCCGGGGATTTGACGCGCAGGAGGCCCTCCCGGAAGATCTGGGGCTCATCACCGACGGGGAGTACAGCTCCGCCTCGGTGGATTTCGCGGAGTCGGAGAAGCGGATCGGCCGAAACCTGGGGAACAGGCAGATCTACGTGGTCCCCGGGTTCTACGGCATCTCTCCGGAGGGGCAGATCAACCTGCTGGGCCGGGGGGGGAGCGACTACTCGGCGGCGGCCATCGCCCGGGCGGCGGGAGCGGCGTCCCTTGACATCTGGAAAGATGTGGACGGCTACATGACCGCCAATCCCAAGATCATCCCCGAGGCGAAGCCGGTCCCCGCCCTCTCCTACCGGGAGGCGGCGGAGCTCTCCTACTTCGGGGCGAGCATACTCCACCCCCGCACGGTGGAGCCCCTTCTGGACCGCAACATCCCCATCCGCATCTTCAACATCGAGAGCGACCGGACGCGCCTCGTGCCCCTGACGATCATCGACGGCACATGCCCCGAGGGGAGCAATCCCGCCCGCAGCGTCACCTACAGCGACGATTTCGCCATCCTCCGCATTACCGGGCCGGGGGTGGGCATCAAGGGAGGGGTCCTGGGCCGGATCACCACCGCCCTGGATCAGAGGGGCATCAATATAAAATCGGTGGTCACATCCCAGACATCCATCAACGTCTACCTGGCCGCGGGAGACCTGACCGCTTCGGTCGCCGCCATCGAGGAGCAGAAGCTCAAAACGGTCACCCGCCTCACCCCCATGGACAATATATCCATCATCGCCCTGGTGGGGGAGAGCCTGCTGGAACATCCGGACCAGGCGGGGCACATCGTGGCGCCCCTGGTGCGGGAGGGGATCAGAATGCCTATCGTCTCCCTGGGTGCCTCGGAGGGAACGGCCTATTTCGTCGTTTCCCGGGAGGACCGGGACAGGGCCCTGAGAATCATCCACCGCAATTTCTTTGAAAAAGAGGGAGCCGCCCCGTGAAGTACGAACTGGAGACAATCCCCGTCTGGGACGCCATGCGGGAGGGGACCGAGTGCCTTTTCTGCCGGCTGGAGGAACAGTCCCGCAGCCGGTACATAGACTTCTACCTGGGCAGTTCGGTCATGAATCCGGAAACCCGGCAGCGGGTGAACGCCAGCGGGTTCTGCCCCGCCCACTACGGGGATCTGGTGGCCCGGCGCAAGGCCCACGGCCTGGGTCTCATGACCCACACCTATCTCCTGGAGCGGCAGAGGGAGATGGTCCCCCTCATGGAAGGGCTCCGCAAAAAGTGCCGGGCCGCGGGGGAGAAGAAACTGCTCCCCCTGCTTCCGAAGGAGATCAGGGCGGGGCAGGAGGAACTGGCCCGGTACGTGGCGGAGAAGGAGAGGTCCTGTCTCATCTGCGACGATGTCTCCCGATCCATGAATCGCTACTACTACACCCTGGCCTATCTGTGGCGGCAGGATGAGGACTTCCGCATCGCCCTGACCGGGTCGAAGGGGCTCTGCCTTCACCATATGGCCGGCCTCTTCCCCCTGGCCGAAGAGGCCCTGAAGCCGGCGGAACTGGTCCGTTTCCTTGGGGATCTGATGGAGCTTCAGGAGAAAAATCTGGAACGCCTTGAGGGGGAGCTGCACTGGTTCACCCAGAAATTCGACTCCCAGAACAACGACAAGCCCTGGGGTAACTCCCAAAACGCCCATAAAAGGACCGTTCAGAAACTGACCGGCCGTCCCTTTGAACTGGACTGATCAGGATTCGAGGGCTTCCGCCTCGTCAATTTTCACGGAACTGATCGTCTCCACCCGGTTCCTCCCCCGGTTCTTGGCCAGGTAGAGAGCCGTGTCGGCCCTCTGAATCAGCTCGTCCGAAGTGGAAGAGACCCCGGGGACGAGAAAATCCACACCCACGCTGATCGTCACATAGGGACTGACCTCCGAATCGGGATGGGGGATCTGCAGCCCCTCCACCGCCTGGCGCAGATGCTCGCCGATGGCGAGGAGGGAGAGGAGGGAATCCACCCCCTGAATGATGACGATGAACTCCTCGCCCCCGTAGCGGGCGATAAAGTCCTGGTTGCGCTTCAGGCTCCCCGTCAGGGCTTCCGCCACCCTTACCAGGCAGGTATCCCCGGTCTTATGGCCCAGGGAGTCGTTGAACCTCTTGAAGAAATCGATATCGATCATGATCACGCCGATTCCCTGCTGGAGGAAAGAGCCCAGCTCCCAGCTCTTTTTGAGGAAGCTGTCCAGGGAGCGCCGGTTCTTGACCCGGGTCAGGTGATCCATGAGCGCCTGGTTCTCATACTGATTCTTCTGGGCGTTCAGGGCCCGGTTCCTTTCGCTCAGAACCTTGACCATGAGGGAATTCTTCCCGGCGAAACGGGCCTGGAGCACGGTCTGGAAGAGACAGAAACTGAAGAAAAATACCGCCAGCCCCATGTTTGAGAGGGAGACCACATTGTCGAGGACACTGAAGACAACCGCCAGGAAGAGGAGAAGATCCCCCGCCAGGGCCAGGGCCGCATCCAGGGTTTTGAGCCGGACCAGATCCCGGACCAGGGCGAAGATGATATAGAAGGACAGCCCCAGGGCATGGCCCACAAAAAGCAGTTCGAAGCGGGTGAAGAAACCCTTGTCCATGAAAACGACTAAAAGCGACAGGGGGACGATGAGAACCAGATCGATCTTCCCCACCCGGCGGTTAATCTTCAAGCTCTTCTGGACCTCATACTGCCGGTAGGTGAAATAGGGATAGAGCAAAAGCACCAGATAGATGACCTTGGAACGGAATTCCCCTCCCACCAGGGGGAAGAGATCCATAAAAATCAGGGGCCCTTTCACGGAGGAGTAGAGCGCCGCGGAGAGAATGACGAAGGCGAGCCAGAATTTACCCTTCTCCTCCCGGTTGTAGAGATAGGAGAAAAAGAGATAGAGACTGAGAAGGAGCATGGCCCCTATGAAAACGGATTCCCGGGTTTTCTCCTTCATCAGATCGGTCATGACCGTCTTGTATTCCCCCATCAGGGGCAGACGAAAGAAGCCCGGTTTGTTCGTATGCCAGTTGGAAAGGAGGAATACCAGATCGATGCGGCCCTCTTCGGGAACCAGGGGCAGCACCAGGGAGACGTTGCCCGCCCAAGAGGTTGCCCTGTCAGGGGAAGGGATCCCGCAGGTATAGACCTTCTGCCCGTTGACGAAGAGGACGAAATTGGGATTCAGGTTCTTGAGCTGGATACCCAGAATGGGCTGTTCCTCCCCGGTCAGGATCGTCAGGGTATAGAGGGCATAACCGAAGACGGGGTAAGGGTCATCCCCCTCATTCCAGGATCTGGGTACACCGATATAGGCGGGAGCACCGGCGGAAGTGAAATCCTCAGCCGTGGAGGAGGTGGCGAACCGGTTCCAGAAAAAACCCCACTCCCCCTCCAGGGGAATCATGCGGCCCCCATCCAGGGATATATCCCGTATGTCCAGAACACCCTTTTCCACCTGAGGGTTACCGCCGGGAAGAGCGAAGAGAAGAGTGAAAATGGAGCTGATTAAAAAAAGGATGAAAGCGGCCCTCCTCATCGGGGCCTATCTTTTTCCCGTTACCTTAATGACATGCCATCCGAACTGGGTGTTGACGGGGTCCGATACGGAGCCGACCCCCAGTCGCTTCACGGCGTTTTCGAAGGCGGGGACCATCTTTCCCGGGCCGAACCAGCCCAGATCGCCCCCGGATGATTTGCTGGGGCAAGTGGAATGGCGCCGGGCCAGATCCTCAAACCGGGCGCCCTGTTTGATCTCACGGCTTAACCTGAGGGCCAGTTCCCTGTCCCCCACAAGTATATGGCTTGCTTTCCACTCCATGACATCCTCCCCGATCGAAACATTATAAGGCACAATCCTTATTTTTTCAAGATCGGAGAGGAATACCGATCAGCCTAGATCTGAATCCGGGCGTTGAGGGAAGCCCCCAGGCTCTGGCTGGTCAGATTGTACATGGCGTTCAGGTCCAGCTTGAGAACGAAGAGGTTCACGCTGCATCCGCCCCAGACGCGGAGAGAGCCCCCGTTGGCTTCGGAGAATATGCTCAATCCTGAATTGGAAATATCCATCCCGAGATTATCTTCGATGACGGAAATATCAGCTGGATCCAGAGGATTAGCAAGCTGATCCGTTATAGTAGCGCTGATACCACCACCGGCACTGGAGAATCCATAGGAATAACCTGCACCTATGGATGGGGTCAGGATCAGCAGGTTCTTGCTAATCTGGACTTTTACGTCTATGACATTGGCATTCCACTCATAATAAAGATCACCATCTGATATGATTATGTCAGTCACTCCGTTATAATTTCCTTCAAGAGAAATAGTCTGACCGGGAACTTTGTTATCCATATAAAGCCCACCCTTCATATAGTTGTATCCCAGACCGACGGAAATTGCAGGCTTTATGACCCCCTCTTTCATCAAACCGTAACGGATATCGCCACCAAGCAGCAAATAGTCCACACCTGCTTCTCCACCGGTGAGACCTTCCGTCCAGGAAGGTTCCAGATAACCGACCTTAACTCCCACATCGACTGGTAGAATGGGAATTGCCAATCGCGCATCAACCGTATAAGCGGGAAGGGGAACGCCGATCCCGAGATCGAAGAGTTCATCGGGCAGGGTAACGCCCAGGGTTTCGGCAACCGCCGTAAATTCATCCGCCGGTAACGAGACAAACCCCGTAGTGAGCCCCACTCCGAAATGGGGGAACCCTCCCAAATAGGCATTGCTCCAGTTCAAGCCGATTGTGGAAGCATAGGGCAGAGCCTCTGCCATTTGATCTGAGAAACTCTGAAAGCTGTCTTCAAGATCACTATAATTCTGTGCCATTACAAAGGACAGCGCCGTCATCAAAATCAAAAGTATAAGAAGTAGTTTTTTCATCATTCTTACCTCCGTTTTTTATAAAATATAACCCATTCGGTAGGATATTTCACTTCTTTTTTATGGAGATCCTGTATAGAGGACGTGAGAAGGCGGAGTGATAAAAGCGGATGGGGAACATAATTTCTATCGCCATAGTAAGAAAACAGGCTATGCTCGATCAGGGCAAAGGCTCCCGCCGGTAAGGCTAGAGGCTCCGGTCAGTAAGGCAAGAGCCGATCTCAGGGGTTGAGTTCCTCAAACTCAGTGGCTAGGTTTCCGCTTTCCGCTTTCGAATCTCAACCGAAGGATGCGATGGCGTCCACCCCGTTCTCGCCCAGGATCTTCAGGCCCCGGTCAATGTCCTCCACCCGGAAGATCACCACCGCCTGGCCCTGGTCGCTCATGAGGGTGGAGTAGCAGTATTCGATATTGACCCCGTTCTTCTCAAAGAGCTCCATAATGTCCGCCAATCCGCCCGGCTCGTCCTTCAGCTTGACTCCGATGACCTCGGTCACCCGGGCGGTGAATCCCGCCTCCTTCAGGGCCAGAAGGGCCTCCTGGGGCTTCTCGCAGATAATGCGCAGTATGCCGAAATCCGCCGTGTCCGCTATGGTGGCGGCCCTCATGTTAACGCCCGCATTACCCATGACCCGGGTCACCTGGGCCAGGCGTCCGTTGGTGTTCTCTATAAAGACCGATAGCTGTTTGACTTTCATTTTCCTCTCCCCTTCCTAAAGGTTTCTCTTATCGATGACCCGCTTGGCCTTTCCCATGCTCCGTTCTATGGACTTGGGTTCCACCAGCTTGATATTCACATTAATCTGCAGTTCCTGCTTCATGGCCTGGGCGATTTTGGCGCGGATCCGCTCCAGCTCCTTGGTCTCGTCGCTGAAGAAGGCCTCCTCCACCTCGACCTGCAGTTCCACCTCGTCCAGCTGGGACCGGTCCCGGTCTATGACGATCTGGTAGTGGGGCTGGGTCTCCTCTATCTGCATGAGCACATTCTCGATCTGGCTGGGGAAGACGTTCACCCCGCGCAGGATGAGCATGTCGTCGGTGCGGCCCAGGAGGCGGTGCATTTTGACCAGGGTGCGCCCGCAGGAGCACTTGTCATGCCACAGGTAAGTGATGTCCCGGGTCCGGTAGCGGATGATGGGCGTCCCCTGACGGGTCAGGGAGGTGAAGACCAGCTCCCCCTTCTCCCCCTCGGGCAGGACTTCCCCCGTTTCGGGATTGATGATTTCCGGATAGAAATGGTCCTCGTTGACATGGAGGCCGTGATGGGCTTCGCACTCGTTGGAAACGCCCGGGCCGATGATCTCGGTCAGGCCGTAGATGTCATAGGCCTGGAGGTTGAGTTTCTCCTCGATTTCCTTGCGCATGTTGTCGCTCCAGGGTTCGGCCCCGAAGACGCCCGCCTTAAGGTGCAGATCCCTGAAATCAATGCCCATCTCTTTGGCCTCTTCCGCCATATAAAGGGCGTAGGAGGGGGTGCAGGTGAGGATGGTGCTCTTGAAATCCCTCATGAGCATGAGCTGGCGCTTCGTATTGCCCGAGGCGGCGGGGATGGTGTTGCACCCCATCTTCTGGGCCCCGTGGTGCACTCCCAGGCCGCCGGTGAACATGCCGTAGCCGTAGGCGTTCTGCACCACGTCGGAAGGGGTTCCCCCGCACATGCCGATGCACCGGGCCATGACCTCCCCCCACATGTCCAGGTCCGCCCGGGTGTAACCGCCCAGAACGGGGGTTCCCGTGGTGCCCGAGGAGGTGTGGATCTCCACCAGGTCCTCCTCCGGACAGGCCAGGAGGCCGTAGGGGTAGGTTTCCCTCAGTTCGTCCTTGGTGGTGAAGGGCAGCTTGCCGATGTCCTCAATGGAGTTGATGTCCCCGGGGGTGACTCCCAGATCGTCCATCTTCTTCCTATAGAAGGGGACCTTCTCATAAAGATGGGTCACCTGCTTCTTCAGCTGGTAACCCTGCAGAAGCCTTCTCTGCTCCACCGCTTCGCACTCCGCGTCCCTGTTCCAAATCATTCCGGCACCCCCGCTTTTTTTGTAAAAATATTGTAACCCGGGATGGTCGGTTTGACAAGGCGAAAGAGGGGAGGACTTATTTCCTCCTTATGGTATGTAGGCCCGCGGCCTCCCTCTCTCCGGCGAAGGCCTCCGCTCCGACTTCCCGTATGCGGGCCACGCAGGCGTCCCGGTCGGAATTGAAGACCATGGCGAAGAAGCGGGACATCCCGTTGTGGACGAGGGAACAGGCGCGGAAGGCGGTCTCGGGACACTCGGCGCAGTTGTGAAACCCCTTCTCCCTGTTGCAGGTGCGGATTCCGCACCAGCCGAGCTTTTCATTTTCCCGGCATCCGGTACATTTGCCCTTTTTGTAACGGGGGCAGGCGCCGCAGTAGAGCCCGCAGTAGGCCACCAGATTCTTTTCCATATCGTCCTCCATTGATTTGATGCCCCATCATGGCACCCCTTACCTGACAACCCTATGTCAGGTTAAATAAAAAAGAGAAAAAAGTGTTTTACTTTATGACTTAAAATGACCATAATGATAGGAGGAAGAAAGATGGAAAACACAAGACGATTGAAAATGACGCTCCTGACGGTTCTCATATTCCTCATGATGGTGGGGGTTACGGTACTTTTCCTCTGGAGGCAGCAGCAGACCCTGCCCCGCTTTCATCGTTACTCCTCTTCCCTCTCCCTACCCCTGACCCGGGAACAGGCCGCCCCGGCGGAAACGCCCCGGGCCGAACCGGCGTCAGAACCGGCACAGACCGCTCCTGTTAAAAATACCTCCACCCTGCCTCCCGCCATCTCCCGCTACGTGGTGGACAAGCATACCGTGGAGTGGGGGGAGTGCTTCTCCCTCATCACCGGGGATTACTGGGGGGACATGTTCCTCTGGCCCGACCTGTATATGCTCAACGATATGAAAAGCGGCGACCCGGACCTGATCTATCCCAACGAGGTGGTGGAGATTTTCAACCGCCTGGGACAGGGCGACTCCTATACGGCACCGGAAAAGGACGTGATCCTGAACGCCTACATAGACGTGTACGATATTTACAAAGGGCTGGGGGACAGGAAGAACAACTCCGCCTGGAGCCTCCTCTGGTGCGCCGCCAAGTACGACAGGAATTTCCTTGACAGATACGCCGACCGCATCGACCCGGCGGACAGGGCCATGGCCCAGAAATATATCGACGAAAAGGGCATCATCGACTGATCAGAGGCCCAGGAAATCCAGGGGATTCTCCCGGGCCACATAGTCCATCTCCCTGCCGAAATAGTTACAGAACCGGTCATAGTACAGGGTAAGCTCCTTTTCCAGCAGGTAGAGCATATAGTAATCGGACCCGTACAGGACCCTTCTCCGGGCGGAGCGGGGGAGCCGGTCGTAAACCCTTTCTTTGAATCCCTGCAGCATATCCGCCCCTTTGAGGGTGTTGTTGAAATTGCTCATGTCCACCCGCACCTGGGGGTAATCCCGCAGAAAGGAGAGGGCTTCCCGGGTCCAGAATCCCCGGGGATCCCCCTTCAGATAGAGGGGCACCTGCAGGTAACCCCCGGTGTGGGCGAAGTTGATCCTCAGGCGGGGGTAGTTCTCCAGCACCTTCCGCCACAGAAGGGGGTGGTTCAGCCGGATCTGCCTCTCCTCCACCAGATCGGCGAAGGAGTGGCGCATGAATTTCTTCTGGAATTTCATGATCCCCTTTTTGTACAGCTCCTCCCCGGGGACGATCTCCCCCGCATCGGGAAAGTACACGTCCCCCCGGATGCGGACGGAGTCGTTGATGTGGGCGAATCCGGTGGGGGAGAAATGCACCGTAATGGGAATGCCCTTCCTCTGGCACCAGGCGTAGAGGGATTTCTCCCGGCGGTCCTCCCGGTACAGGAAGGGATGGGTGGGGGAATAACCCAGGGCGGTGTAGAGCTTGATTCCCGCGAAGGTCTTCCCCGGTCCGACCCGCTCCTCCACCAGATCCATCAGCTTATCCTTCAGATCGTCGTCGTTCCGGCGGGGATCGATCCCCAGAAAGGGGTGGATCTGGCCGCCGTAGATTTTCTTGAGACGCTTTAGCTCGTTGATCTGGGTGGTGAAATTGTTGGCGAAGAGATCCTTCCGCCCGTGGGACAGGGCGGGCTCGGAGGCTTTGCCCCGGAGATGGGCCAGGGGCGACTTAAGGTGTTCCCCGATCCGGTTGAGGGTGGAGCCATTCCCGAACTCCTCCCCCGCCCGGTGGGTGACGTAGGTTCCGTCCATCATGAGGGGCACCGCCACGTAATCCTCCCCGTAGGTCTCCCTCATCTTCAGGAAGAGGTGCTCCGCCCCGTAGTTGAGCATATGGTCCATGAACCTCAGGAGCCGGTCCGAGCCGGCCCTCCTTTCCGGCAGGGGCAGGTCGTGGAACCTCTTCACCAGCTGGCTGGCGGTGCGGTAATCCTGAGTCAGATCGTCCTTTGAAAAGATATGGCAATGGCAGTCTACTATCATAGCCCTTCCTCCCCGCCAGTATATCATATCGGGAAGGAAGAAAAAACATCCTATACTTTTCCTTCCTTTCCTCCGAAAACTAACCTATGAGGAAAGAAACGGTTAAAAAACTCACCTATCTGGGAGGACTCGCCCTCATGGGCGCCGCCCTGGTCCCGGCCAACCTGCCCTTCTACTTTTACCTGAAACGCCTGGCCGCCTCAGGCGGGGGCGAAGGGCTGGCCGAGTTCTATGTCAGCCGGAACCTATCCGACCTGCCCCTCTCCCTCTGGGGCCGTTTTTTCTATACCTTCCTGCCCTTTATTATCCTCCTGGGGGTTCTCCTGATCGTCTGGCGGGTCCTCCACGGAAAGGGACTCCCCGCTCTGCTCACCGGATCGGAACGGTTCCGGTGGCCCCTTCTGGCCAGGGCCGGACTCTGCTGGCTCCTTCTTTCCGCCCTGGCCGATCTGGCCCAGTTCTTCCTGCGCCGGGAGAGCTACCGGTTCAATCCGGACTTTTCCAGCTGGCCCCAGCTGTTGCTTCTGGGCCTGATCTTCATCGTCCCCCAGATCATGGTGGAGGAAACCTTCTTCCGGGGATATCTGATAAAGGGGGGCACTCTGCTTACGGGAAACCCGGTCTTTCCCCTTGTGCTTTTCTCCCTCCTTTTCGGCCTCCTTCACAGCGCCAATCCGGAGGTAGCCCGTTACGGTTTTCTTCTCATGATGCCCCAGTATATGGGGATGGGGCTGTTCCTCTCCTTCCTGAGCTGGAAAACGGACGGGCTGGAGATGTCCCTGGGGATCCATCTGGCCAATAACTGCTGGGGGCTCCTGATCGTCAACAGCGGGGGGACCGCCTTCGACACCCCCTCCCCTTTCCGCCTTACCGAATGGAATCCCCTCTTCAGCCTGATTGCCCTGGCGGCGGGCATGGCCGTTTTTTTACTGATGAACCGGGCCTCACTTTTTTTTCTGGTAAAAAAAGAAAAAGGGTATTATTATAATAATTGAAAGTTATTCAATTTTTTTATCAAAAAAAGAGGAAGTTCTTGTATTCCTAAGGAAATCATTTAGAATTAAAACAGTTATGGCAAAAACAATTTTAGTTGCGGAAGATGAAAGAATCATTAGAAATTTAGCGGAAATTACCCTCAAGAAAGCGGGCTACCAGGTGATTACGGCCAATGACGGGCAGGAAGCGGTTGATATCTTTAAGGAGAACGCCGGAACCATCGATCTCCTGCTCCTGGATATCATGATGCCCAACAAGAACGGCTGGGAAGCCTACATGGAAATCCGCAAGGAGAACGAGGATATTCCCGTCGTCTTCTGCAGCGGCTATTCCGATGATGTCCTGATGGAGGAGTATCTTCACGAAACCCCCGCCGATATCATTCAGAAACCCTACCGCCTCAATACACTTCTGGAAAAAATCGAAACCGTCCTTTCCTGATTCCCTCAGGAGAGGGCCCGGAGAAACTGCCCCAGTTCCCGATTCAGGGGATCCTTTCTGTAAAGGGCATCCCCCCACTGTCTGACCCACTTCACGAATTCTTTCTCCTCACTCCCGAAATCCCGGTGAATGATCTCCCGGGCCTGGGCGAAAGTGGAAAGGATCAGGTCCGATTCGCTGAAGGAACGGTCAAGCGGGGTCAGAGAAGGCCCCCCCCCCCGGGGAGGAAGGGAGAGCAAGGCCCCCCCTTCAAAGGAGAGGTAGAGCCGTCCCTCCCGGTCGGCGGCGGCCAGCAGGGCGTCCCCGGGTACGGCGAAACGGGCGGTAACCCCACCGGTCCGGTCATAGCAGAAAAAATTCCGTCCCGTTCCCAGCCAGAAGGAATCCCCCCCGGTTACGAAAAAGAGGATCAAACCTCCCGGGGGCAGATCCTCCGGCACCAGGTCCTCCTTCCGCTCCCCTATCCAGGTAAGCCTGTCCGGCCGCAGGGGGGTAAATTGGAGACTCCCCCCCCGGTAGGGTCGTACGAAACTGTTCCCCGGGGGAAGGGTATCCTGTGTACGGGGTTTAAAATTCCGATCAAGATAGAGCTGGACCAGGGTTCTCCCGGAGGGAAGAAACTCACGCTCCAGAAGAAGGCGGGGGCCGCCGTAATCCAGCAGGACCGTCTCATCGGCGGTCAGGCTCTGAAGAACCCTCCCGGAAAGGGTCAGGAGATTCCCCGGATCAAAGGCAAGGGTATCCCCCCCTGTTGCTCCCAGAAGGCATAGCAACAGGGCCGGGAGGAGGGATCTCAATAACCCCTCTCCCGGAGAAGCTCCTTCAGCACTTCCTCCTCGTTCCAGGGGTGGGGCCCGTCGGAGTAGATGATGGTGGACTCATGGCCCTTACCCAGGGCGACGACCATATCCCCTTCCCCGGCCAGGTCCAGGGCCTTTTTCAGGGCCTTCCGCCTGTCCGGAATCAGGAAGAGAGTCTCCTCCCGGACCTTGTCGCTGATGCCGAAGGCGATATCCTCCAGAATGGCCATGGGATCTTCCAGGCGGGGATCCTCGTCGGCAAGGATGATGATGTCCCCGTAGTCCGAGGCTATCTCCCCCTGGTCGCTCCGCTTCTCCACATCCCGCTCGCCGGCGGAACCGAAGACGATGATCATCCTGCCCTTGACCAGAGCCTTGAGAGCGGGCAGAACCTTCTCGAAAGAGCCCGGGGAGTGGGCGTAATCCACCACCACGTCATAGGGCTGGCCGCCCTTGATCCGGGTCATGCGGCCCTTCACGCCCTTGAGTTCGGGGACGTGGTCCGCCAGATCCAGGGCGTCGATGCCCAGGATTTCCGAGGTGACCATCATGGCGGCCATAAGATTCTCCACGTTCACCAGGGAGGGGATGTTCAGGGTCAGGCGCTTCTTCTCCCCCGGGGTATGGAGGGTGAATTCGGTCCCGTCCACGCCGGCGTCGAATTCGTCGGCGAAGAGATCCGCCTCCTTGTTCTTCATGCTGTAAAGGTAGATGGGCACTTCCCCGGCGGCCTTGATGAAGTAGTTGGCCGAGGGATCGTCCCTGTTCACCACCCCGAAGGTCAGGGAATCCTCCGTGAAATTCCTTCCCAGCATGCGGAAGAGGGTGCACTTGTCCTCCCGGTACTGTTCGAAGGTCCCGTGGAATTCCAGATGCTCGTGGGTCAGGTTGGTAAAGACGGCGGCGTCGAATTCCACATCCCCCAGGCGGTTGTTCCGGGGGGAGAGGCCGTGGCTCGTCGCTTCGATCACGGCGTAATCCATGCCGTTGTCCGCCATCTCCCGCATGATGCGCTGAATCTCCGGAGCCTCCGGGGTGGACTGGCGGAAGGGGTTCACCTTAAGATCCTTCCCGGACAGATAGCTGACCGTGGAGAGGTAGCCGCAGGACTCCCCCTCCTTTTCCAGAAGCTGCTGGATAAGGGATACGGTGGTGCTCTTCCCGTCGGTCCCCGTGACGCCTATGACGGTCATCTCCCGGCTGGGATAGTCGTAGAAGGCGGCGGAGAAGGGGGACAGGGCGGTACGGGTGTCCTTTACCCGCACGTAGTAGGGCCCGGGCTTCCTCTCCATGGCCGGATCGGAATAGACCACCACCGAAGCGCCCAGTTCGATCGCCTCGTCCAGATAGCTGTGACCGTCCGTATGGACCCCCTTCAGGGCGAAGAAGGCGTAGTCCCGGTCCACGTGGCGGCTGTCATATACGATCCCCTTTATTTCAGGATCGCCCGTTCCTAGAATCTCTATCACATCGATGCTTTCCAGGAGCTGGGAAATCTTTTTTATTCTCTCACTCATACCTCCTATTTTTATCATGATTTCGGCCAAAACACAAGGAGAGCTTTTTAACATCCCCGGGACAGGGTCCGGGCCATTTGACACGGCCCCCCCGGGGAAGATAGAATAGTCCGATGCCCAAAAGACTGCGGACCCTTTTCCTTTCCGTCCTTATCCTCCTCTCCCTCTTTTCCTGCGGGAGGGACCGTTTTACCACTCTGGTCAGAAAAAACCTCTTTTCCCTGCGCCTGGGAATCATGGAGGACGAACTGGACTACTATTTCCGGGAGAACCTGTTCCTTCCGGGAAAGGGGGACCTGTTCATGAGCGACGGCCTCTTTTACATCAGTTCCTCCAACATGAGCAAGGTGATGGGCTTCAACTCCTACGGGGACCTGCTCTTCCTTCTCATGGACGATAAAAAAAATCCCCCCCCCCGCCTCTCCGAATCGGGCAGCGGGGGCAAGAGTTCCAACAAACAGTATGCCACCTGGCCCTTCCGGGAGATCGGGCAGATCGCCCTGGACGGGGACATTCTCCTGGTGGAGGACCAGACGTCGGAGGACAAAAGCGTTTACGACGAATCCCTGGAATCCCTCTGCTCCCGCATCATCCTCCGTTTCGACCGGGACGGGAAATACCTGGATTTTCTAGGCAAGGAGGGCATCGGGGGGACTCCCTTCCCCTACATCACCGATATCCGGGTCCGGGAGAACGGGGAATTCCTGGTTATCTGCCAGGTCAGCCTGGGGGAGCAGATCTTCTGGTACTCCCCCAAGGGGGATCTTCTTTACCACGTCATCATCGACAATGACAATCTTCCCGTCCTGGATGAGGGC
>QKAI01000315.1 GCA_003246505.1 Spirochaetaceae bacterium
CGGCGGCCGCGGATCAGTCTCGCCGGGAACCGGTCCAGAGGGTGCTGAGCTACGACGCCTTCGCCGGCCTAATGAACGGGGAGGCCAAGCGGGAACAGCGCCGGGAAGAGGAGGAGCTCCCCTTCGACCAGGCGGCTCCCCTGCGCCAGGAAACCCTCTTCGGAGGCCGTTTCAGCGAAAACGATCTTCAGATCCCCACCTTCATGAGGGAGCGCAAGCGCTGATGAAAGGCAGGGACTTGCTCAGGGAATATCAGGACTGGCTCCTTCTGGAACTCCGCATGGCCGAGAACAGCATCTCCACCTACGGGGGGGAGGCCTCCATGTTCCTGCTCTGGGCGGGCACCGGCGGTTACGATCCCGCCTCGGTCGGCTCCGGGGAGATCTCCCTCTATATCGAAACCCGACAGGGGGCGGACGGCGACGGGGGTGAGGCCCTCTCCTCCCGGACGATTTCCCGAATAATGAGCTCCCTCCGCTCATTTTTCGATTTTCTGATCGCCTCCGGAATCCGACGGGACAATCCCCTGGACCGGCTCAAACCCCCCTCCCTGACCCACACCCTGCCCCAGGTCATGACCATAGAGGAGGTGGACCGCTTCCTCGATGAGATCGACACGGAATCGGATTACGGCATAAGGGACAGAACCCTCTTCGAACTGATCTACTCCTGCGGCCTCCGGGTCTCCGAGGCGGTGGATCTGACCCTGGAGAATCTCTACCTCCAGGAGGGGCTGATCCGGGTCATGGGAAAGGGGAGCAAGGAAAGGCTCATCCCCCTGGGGGAGGAGGCGGAGTACTGGCTGCGCCGCTATCTGGAAGAGACCCGCCCCCTCCTGACCAAACCGGGAAAGCGGGGCGCCTGCCTCTTCCTGAACAACCGGGGGGAGGGCCTCTCCCGGAAGGGCATGTGGAAGCGCTTCAAGGAGATCGCCCTCCGGGCCGGGGTGGAAGGGAAGATCCATACCCTGCGCCACTCCTTCGCCACCCATCTTCTGACCGGGGGGGCCGACCTCCGGAGCGTACAGGAGCTTCTGGGCCATTCGGACACGGGCACCACCCAGATCTACACCCATCTCAACCGGAAGGATCTGGCCCAGGCCCATAAAAAATTCCATCCCCGGGGGCAGTTATGACCTTGAGATCCCTTTCGCCGGCGGTTCTGGCACTTTTCCTTCTCCCCCTCCTTACGGGCTGTCCCTGGGACCGGCCCGATTACCAGGCCCTGGCCGAAAGGATGGGCGCCCTGGAAGAGGAGGGGGGAGTCTCTGTGAACGAGGAGAGGATCAACGAGCTCAAGGGGGACATCAAACGGGTGGACCGGGAGATCGACGCCACTATTGAGAAGGTGAGGAACCGGGGGAACTACTATAAGCTCCTGGGGCTCAAGTACATGGATTACTCCATGTGGAGCGAGGGGGCGGAAGCCTTCGACGGGGCCCTGAAGGTCTATCCGGAGAATACCCGGCTGCACTATTACCGGGGGGTCTGCCTGGCCCAGTCCGCCATGAACGAGAGCAGCCGCACCCGGCGGGAGGAGCTTTTCGCCTCCGCCGAGGCGGATTACAAACGGGCCGCCGAGCTGGACCGGATATATACCTCCCCCCTGTGGGGGCTGGCTATCCTCTATGTCTACGAACTGGACCGGGCCTCCGAAGCAGCCCCCCTTCTGGACAGGCTGCTGGAGATAGAGCCCTCCAACGAGAAGGCCACCCTGCTCCGGGCGGAACTTTACCGGGCCGCGGGAGACAAGATGAGGGCCCTGGACCTCTACCACAAGCTCCAGGTGGACGGCAAGGACAAGGAAATCAAAGCGGAGGCCCTGCAGCGTGCGGCGGCACTGGGAGGCTGACATGACGGACCGGAATTTACTGAACCAGACCATCGATCTCATGGGCAATCTGCGGGGCAGGGAGAAGGCCCTCCTCGCCGGATCCCTCTCCTCCCTGACGGAGCTCCTGTGCGTGGACAGGGAAGCCCTGGCCCGGATTACCGGCAGAAAACCCACCCTCAAGGACTCCCCCGCCCGGCTCATGGAGAAGGCCGAAGGAATCCTGGAGCGGTGCGTGAGGGATCACATCGGCTGCGTCACCCTGGGGGACCGGGATTATCCGGAGTCCCTGGCCCAGACCTCCGATCCCCCCTTCCGCCTCTACTACAGGGGTCAGGCTCCCCGTTCCGACTGGGAGGGCATCGCCGTGGTCGGCACCCGCCTCCCCACCTGGAACGCCAAGGGTGAAGCCTTTCAGCTGGGTCTGGAGCTGGCCATGATGGAGTGCCCCCTTATCTCCGGGCTGGCCCTGGGGATCGACGGGGAGGCCCACCGGGGCGCCCTGGCGGCGAGGGGCTTCACCATCGCCGTGCTGGGGAGCGGTGTGGATCTGCTCACCCCGGAGAAGAACAGGAAGACCGGACAGGAGATCCTCAGGAACGGGGGCTCCGTCATCAGCGAATATCCCCCGGGAACCCCAGGGGCGCCCTGGCGCTTTCCCGCCCGCAACCGCATCATCGCCGGGCTTTCCCGGACCGTGGTGGTGGTTCAGGCTCCCCTGAGGTCGGGGGCGCTGATTACGGCGGACTTCGCCCTGGAGGAGGGGCGGGACGTGGCGGTGACCCCGGCGGGAGCCTGGGGGGAGGGCACGGCCCGCCTTATCCGGGACGGGGCGCCGGTGGTGGAATCGGCCACGGACATCCTGCGAGAGCTGCGCATCGAAACGGGGGAGTGGATCAATCCCTGCCTCCCCGATCCGGAGAGCCGGGACCAGCTGGTCACCTACATGGACCGGGAATTGAAAGGGGAGGTGATCTGCCATGGCGGTCGTTACTACCGTGTCTCTTGAGGAAGCCCTGAAGGACTACCTGGTCTATCTGGAGAAGGTACGCTGCCTCTCCTCCCATACCATCCGTTCCTACAGCAACGATCTGGAGGCCTGGCGCCTCTGGCTGGGCGAGCAGGAGGAGAGCTGGGAAGGGGCGGACGACATCTGCGTCCGGGGGTTCCTGGCCAATATGAGCCTGAGGAAGATGACCCCCTCCTCCATCAACAGGCGCCTCTCCTCCCTCCGGGGATTCTACGACTGGGCGGGGGAGAAGGCCGGTGTCAAGGAGAATCCCTTCCGACGGACAAAGGCCCTGAAGAAGCAGAAGACCCTGCCCATGTACCTTACGGACGGGGAGTTCGAGCGGCTCATCGCCCTGACCGGGGAGGACTTCGCCGGGCGGCGGGACCGGCTGATCATGGAGATGCTCTACTCCACGGGCTGCCGGGTCAGCGAGCTCTGCGCCATGGACCGCCGCGCCGTGGGGGGGAGCGAGGTCCGGGTCATGGGAAAGGGCAGGAAGGAGCGTATCGTTTTTCTGGGGGAAGCCGCCCGGAAGGCCCTGGCCGACTATCTGCCGCTGAGGAACAGCAGGGACAGGGACGGGCGGGGAGGGGACGCCCTTTTCCTGGACAGCCGGGGGGAGAGGCTGACGCCCCGGGGCGTGTTCTATCTGGTGGACC
>QKAI01000121.1 GCA_003246505.1 Spirochaetaceae bacterium
CAGTATAATTCATTAATAATCTTTTCCCTAGTCGGGACAGGAGTAATTTATCATTTTCCCGAACGAAATGCGACTTCCAGACGGATTGTTTCTGGGGAGGGGAAATTTTCTTCCCCCTCCCCTTTGAGCCGGATGGCAAACAGCCCTCCCCCCCTGAGGCTGAGCGCCGCACCAGACTGCCAGGAGTATTCCTCAGGGGTGCCCCCCTCCTCACCGGACCACTCCAGCCGGATCTGCCCCTCCAGGGTCAATGCGGAATGACGCCAGAAGGCCTTCCCCGAAAAAATAACTTCCCTGTCCTCCTCCCACAGGCGGCATAATTCCCCCGATGCGCCCCAGTTCCCCCACCGGCCGCCCGACCCCAGAGCCAGGCGATTGGCGGGGGGATCATCCCTGTCCGTTCCGTCCCCCTCCCCCCTCAGGTACAGGGGGCCCCCGGTCAGTTTTCCTTCCCCCTTCCATTTTATCGGTTCCCCGTCGGGGGTCTGACCCGGGGGAGTCTGAAATACTCCGGGAAGGTAGGCGAGACCCTTTAGGTCAAGGGAAAAAGAGTGTCCCCGGTTGAATCCCAGTTCCAGCGCCGCCCCCCGGGACCACTGGGCCGGTTCGCCCCGGATGGTACGCCAGTGACCGCCGTTGGCGCGAAAATCGGCACCCATAAAGAAGCGGGGATAGGATCCTTCCAGACAGACGAAACCGGCGTATCCGGGCAGCAGCAGGGGGGAGAGAACGAATCCGCCCGCACCGGTCACCCTCCAGGGGGACTCATCCCCCGCCAGGGGAAAGGATATTTTCACAAGCCCCGATTCCAGAGGAGTATCGATACGGCCCGGGTCTGTCGCGTACCAGCTCTCCGAAGGGGCGGGCGACTCCTGGTTCCAGCCATGGAAGAGACCGACGGCGCAGGAAAGGGAATCCCCCCTCCCGGGCTGCCAGAGAATTCCGCAGCTGCTGCCCTTAGGGCTGTAGAGGGAGTGGAGGATCAGGCTTTTGTCCTTAGTGAACAGGGCCAATCCCCCCTTGTCGGGTAGATGGGCATCCCTGTCCAGAGAGATTCCTCCCCTTTCGGTGATTATGCCGGGGGCGAGGAAGGAGGGAGACTCTATGATATCATAGAATCCCTCAAGGCAGATCGGGCCCATCCGGAGACGGGGGGTATCGCCGGTCAGGTTCCAACGATCCCTTTCCCTCTCCCAATGAAAGGAGAAGGCCCAGCCCTGCTCCTTCGCCTCCAGGTCCAGGGCGGAATCCAGGGACTCGCCCTCCCTGATCAGCTCCAGGGAGGATCCGTAACGGGGGGCGCCGGCAAGCGCAAAATGGCAGAGGAGAGGAATAACGATTATATACCCGGTGTACTTCACATCCGGGGGGAGAGATTTTTTTTCCGCTTAGCCCGCTATTCAGGCGGGAGTCAACAGGTCTTCCATAAAGGCGAGGAATCGGGCATAGACCTCTTCCCGGTTCGTCTCATTCAGGGATTCATGGCGTCCCTCCCGGTTGAATTCCAGGGTGACCCTCTTCAACCCAAGGGAACGGTAGAGGGCGGCGGTCTTTTTTACGCCGCTCCCCCCCCGTCCCCCCACGGGATCCCGGTCTCCGGAATAGATCAGCAGGGGCAGGTCTGCGGGGGTACCGGCCAGCCTCTCCCGGTCGACTATTCTCAAAAGCCCCCGGGCCAGATCCTCGTAGAAGGAGCAGGTGCTGAGGAATCCGCAAAGGGGATCCTCTATATACCGATCCACCTGTTCCTCATCCCGGCTCAGCCAGTCGAAGGGGGTGCGGTTGGGACGGAAGGCCTTATTGAAGGAGCCGAAGCTCAGGGAATCGAGCAGGGTGCTCCGGTGGCGGTCTCCCCTGTTTTTGATTTCGTTCAGGGCCAGGGCCTTCATGATTTTTACTATGCCCGGGGGATTATACCCCGTGCCGGAGAGGATCGCCCCGGCGAAACCCGTTCCTCCGGTACAGAGGAAATCCCGGGTAAGGAAGGATCCCATGCTATGGCCCAGTATAAAGAGGGGAACGCCGGGATGGGCCTCTATCATAAGTTCCTTGAGACAGCCGATGTCCTCCAGGACCAGTTCCCAGCCCCGGTCCACGGCGAAATACCCCAGATTGTCCGCAGCTCCCGCCGTCCTGCCGTGTCCCCGGTGATCCTCCCCCCAGAGGGCGATGCCGGACCGGTTCAGGTAAAGGGCGAAATCCCCGTAGCGGCCTATGTGCTCGGCCATGCCATGGTTGACCAGGAGGGCCGCCCGGACTTCCCCTTCGGGAATCCATTTCGTTCCCCAGACTTCGCTGCCGTCGGACGATGTAAACCGAAACTCCTCACAACCCATGGATACCTCCTATAGCATCAGCTGCCAGATGGTGACATCAAGATACTGTTCGAACTTGTAACCCGCCTCCCTGATAACTCCGCTCTGTTCAAAGCCCAGCTGCCTGTGAAGCTTCATGCTTACCTCGTTACCCTCCGTGATGAGGGAGATGATGGTGTGCAGCTTGCCCCGGGCCCGGCTGATCAGCTCCTCCATGAGGGCCTTGCCGATGCCGCCTCCCCGGGCGTTCCGGTCCACGTAGACCGAAAGCTCCACCGTCCCGTCGTATGCCTGCTTGGGATTCCAGCGGGAGAGGGAGGCCCATCCCACAAGGGTTCCTTCGCTTTCGGCGACGAGAACCGGTCTGGTGCCGTCGTGCCGCGCCAGCCAGGAGGAGCGCTCCTCCGTGGAAACCGGCTCCAGATGAAAGGTGGCCGCCGTGTTCAAAACGGCCTCATTGTATATTCTGGTAATGGCGGGTATATCCTTCTCTTCGGCCCTGCGGATGAGCAGAGCGGACTGACTCTTTATTGTATCACTGATATCGGACATGGTGGTCTCCTGTTACCTCAGGGTGAGGGAAAAAGTCTTTTGAGTATAGCCCCTATCTGCTCCCGGCTTGCCGGTTTGATGAGAAAGGCGACGGGATTGGTCTTCTCGGCCCTTCGGCGGGTTTCCTCGTTATTGTAGGCGGTCAGATAAACCAGGGGGATATCCCTTATGAGCTTCATCCGCCGGGCCGCGTCGATCCCGTCTATGAAGCTGGAGAGATGGATATCCATGATGACCGCGTCGGGCTGCTCCCGGATCAGGGCCGCCATGACCCTATCGGCGGAATTTACCGGATCGGGGACGCGGTACCCCATGGAACGGACCGTTTCGCACAGTTCCAGGGCCGCGATGGATTCGTCTTCTACAATCAAAACGGTTTTCATACCGGGGAAGTTTACCATAGTTTCCCCTTTTCCACCATCCTATCGGTTGCTCAGACCGTTTTTTTCCCCTAATATGAAGCGGTGATAGCCCGTAAAAGAACGTTCTTCCTGATTCTGAATGCCAAGGGACGGCTGGGCATATTTCTCGCCGCTGCCGCTCTTTACGTCCTTTTGTTTCTGCTCCTCATATCCCCTCTGGAGGTGGCGGTCAATTACCTGATCATTCTGCCCATTCTGGCGGCG
>QKAI01000115.1 GCA_003246505.1 Spirochaetaceae bacterium
GCCATTATACGACAGACGCAGAACGGGCGAACCGGTTGTATCCCCGATCGCGAGAAATAAAATAGCAGAACCCCCCGGGAATGTCAACCTTTCCGGAAAAAAAATCCCCGATTTTTCTCCTTGATAGAATCGGGTAATAAAATTATGATGGACCCATGGGTAAATTCGACAAGGCCCGGGAATGGGAAAATCCCCGGATAATCGGCATAAACAAGGTCAGGGCCCATGCAGAGCCCGACGAATACAGATGGCAGAAGAGCCTGAACGGGGAGTGGTTCTTCAGGTACTCCCCCTCTCCCGATCTCCGTCCGGACCGTTTTCACGAAATCAACTACTCCCTGGAGGGGTGGGATACCATAACGGTGCCCCTTAACTGGGAAATAGCCGGCTACGGCAGCCCCCAGTACCTGGCCTTCGCCTATCCGGAGGCCCTTTCCACGGGCAAAGGGGCTATTCCCCGAATCGACGGGAAGCGCAATCCCGTGGGATCCTACAAACGAAAGTTCATCCTCACCCCCGAATGGATGGACCGGCGGATCTTCCTTCACTTCGGGGGAGTGAAATCGGCCTTCTACCTCTGGGTGAACGGGGAGTTCGCCGGTTATTCCCAGGGATCCATGACCCCCGCCGAATTCGATATCACCGCCCTGGTTCAGAGCGGGGAGAATCAGCTGGCCGTGGAGGTCTACCAGTACAGCGACGGCACCTATCTGGAGGATCAGGACATGTGGTTCCTAGGGGGAATCTTCCGGGATGTTTTTCTCTACGGGGAGCCGGCGGTCTTCCTGAGGGATTTCCACGCCCGTTGCCTCTTTGACGGGGATTACGCCGATTGCGAGCTGATCGTGGAAGCCCTGGTGGAGGGGGGGGAGTCCCTGGGGGAAGTGGATTTCCAGGTGCTCCTCGTGGACAGGGAGTCCCCTGCGGACAGGAGGGTCATTTTCGAGGGGCCCGCCGATCTCGGGGAGGGGGGGCGGCTTCTCGTTAAGAACCGGGTGGAGGCCCCCCGGAAGTGGTCCGCCGAGACCCCCTTCCTCTACCGCATCGAGATAGGCCTTTACGGGAGGGACGGGGAAGCCCGGGGGCTCCTGGTGGACCGGAAGAGCTTCTCCTTCGGCTTCCGTCAGATCGAGATCCGGGGGGACCGCTTTCTCATCAACGGGAAGCCGATCCTCTTCAAGGGGGTGAACCGCCACGACTTTGATCCGGAAAGGGGTTGGGCCGTCTCGGAGGAACTCCGCCGCCGGGACATCCTTATCATGAAGCGGCACAATATCAATGCGATCCGGACCAGCCATTATCCCAATCCCTCCCATCTGTACCGGCTCGCCGACCAGTACGGCCTCTACGTCATCGATGAGGCGGACGTGGAAACACACGGGGTGCGCCGGAAGAACGTCCCCGGGAGCAACCCCCTCTGGACCGACGCCGTGGTGGACCGGGTGGAGCGGATGGTGCTGAGGGACAGGAACCATCCCTCGGTGGTCATGTGGTCCCTGGGGAACGAGGCGGGATTCGGCCACAATTTCCGCATCATGAAGTCCGCCGTCAGGGATCTGGACGATACCCGGCCGGTCCATTACGAAGGGGACAGGACCCTGGAAGTGAGCGACGTCTACAGCCTCATGTACCCCACCCCGGGGAGGGAGCGGCACCTGGGGGAGAAGAGGGATGAGAAAATGGGCTTCCTGGATAATCTCATGAACCGGCTTGTGGCGGACAACAAGGCATTCCGGGCTTCCCGCTACGGGGACAAGCCCATCATCAGCTGCGAGTTCGCCCACGCCATGGAGAACAGCCTGGGGAATTTCCAGGAGCACCGGGACAACTGGGAGAAGTACCCCAACTGGGCGGGGGGCTTTGTCTGGGACTTTGTGGACCAGGCGATTTTCCGGGAGGGGCAGTGGCTCTACGGGGGAGATTTCGGAAAGGGGAAGAATCACGGGATTTTCTGCTGCAACGGCCTCGTGGGCCCGGACCGGACCCCCCATCCCTCCCTCCATGAGGTCAAAAAGGTTTACCAGAGCCTTCGCTTCAAAGAGGTGGACCGGGAGAGGCGGCGCTACTCCATTCAGAACGATAACCTCTTCATTTCCACCGGATCCTTTGAATTCACCGGGGAACTGCGCATCGAAGGTCGCCCCGCGGACAGGAGAACTCTGGATGTCCCCCCCATCCCTCCGGGGGGGCAGGTCAAGATCACCCTCCCCGGGGAGCTCTTCGCCAATCAGAGTCCCGGGGAACGGGTCCTCCTCCTCTCCTGCCGGACAAAGCAGCCCTGTCCCTGGGCCCCCGAGGGGCATGAGATCGCCTGGGAGCAGTTCGAACTGGATCCCCGGCCCCGGGAGGCTCGCATCGGCGGGGGGGGGAGCGATGTGGAGCTTATAGAGACCTTCCGTACGGTGACCCTGAGGACTCGCGGCGTCACGGTGGACATCAACCGGTCCAATGCCCTGATCCACAGGCTCGATTATAATAGGGGGAATGTCCTCAAATCCCCCCTCGTCCCCTGCTTCAGCCGGGCCTCCACGGATAACGACAGGGGCATGGGGAATTTCATCCCCCTCCTGCACCGGTTCAGCCTGAACGAGAGGTGGTTCCGCCGGCAGAAGAAGGTCCGGGCCCGGAGGCGGTTTCACCGGGAGTTTTCCGAAGGGAAGACCAGGATCACCTTCCATCTGCGCATCCGGGGCATCCGCCGGTACACCCTGTCCTACACCCTGTTCCGGAACGGGGAACTCCTGGTGGAGAACTCCCTGACCCCGGTTAAGGAGATGATACGCCTGGGGATGGAGACAAGCCTGGACGGTACGGCCGACCGGGTGCAGTGGTACGGCCGGGGGGATCAGGAGACCTATTGCGACAGGAAGGGGGGGGCGAAGATAGGCGTGTACAGCGCCTCCGTGGATGAACTCTGCCACAACTACGTCCGGCCCCAGGAGAACGGCAACCGGACCGACGTGCGATGGATGCGGGTCCAGGACGACCGGGGCCGGGGACTGAGTTTCGAAGCGGTGGGGGAGAGGCTTCTGGAAGCGACCTGCCGCCCCTATTCCCAGGAGGATCTGCACCGGGCGGAGCATATCCATGAGCTCCCCCGGCGGGATAGGGTGACGGTGCACCTGGACTGGGGGCAAAGGGGCGTGGGCGGCGACCTTCCGGGCCAGCTCAGTCTTCTGGAGCCCTATCGGATTCGGGGAAAGAGGAACTACTCCTACGCCTTTCTGATAAGGAAAACAGGGGAGTAGGGGGCCCTGTCTCTCCCCCGTAGAGCAAATGGCCTCTCCCGTCCTGGACGGCATAGGCCCCGCCGGCAAAGACGAAGCGCCTCAGGGGGGTATCCCCGTAGAAAAGGATTACTTCCCCCGGTTTCGCTTCAAAGCGGTAATTCCCCGCTTGCCGGTCCGTTCCCCGGAGGTACCAACCCTCTCCCAGGGCCAATCCCTCCCCTTCGGGGGAATAAACCAGTTCCAGGTGGAGCCCTTCCCCCTCC
>QKAI01000050.1 GCA_003246505.1 Spirochaetaceae bacterium
CGATAAGGATTTCCCCGGGAAAGAGGAGCTCGTCCGATCGGAGGGATATCATGTCCTGTTCCAAACGGGACTCCTCGTCGATCAGGCGGATGTCCTCAATATGGAGGACAGACCGGATCCTCTCCAGGATCCGCTGTACGAACTCCTTCTGAAGGGGCTCGCCGAAACCCCATCCCGCGCCGTCCCCCCCCTTGAGGGCGTGGAGCCCCCTCTTGAGCCGGTCGACGATCTCCTCCCGGGCCGTTCGGGTTTCCACGATCTCCTTGCGGAAGACCAGGCGGATTTGAAGGGACACCCGCTTGTAGAGGGGTCCGGATACGCAGAGCCGGGTACCCACGAGCATACGCTCCTCCAGATACTCCCGGACACGGCGCACCAGTTCCGATGAGGGATAGAGTTTTTCATCCAGGTCCACCTTCTCCCGGCGGGGCAGAATGATGACTACGATCTCACCTCGGTTGTTGACCTTGGGCAAACAGACCGCCCGCCCCACCGAGGAGGAGGCTTCATAGGCCAGCCAGGAGTAGTCCTCCGAGGTGACCGCCCGGTTGCGGCTGCGGAAGACCCCGGAGGCCCTCTTTTTCAGGTTGTCCAGATCTTCCAGGTCCGCCCCGCCCCGGGCGGGCAGGGGATTTTCCACACCCGCCAGAAAGGGAAGGCTCTGGCGCAGAATCCTCACCGTGCCGGCTCCCACATTGCCCCCGGTCCCTCCGCCGGTGCGGCACTCCCTCATGAGGATGTTGTTTTTGCCCCGGGGGGGAATGACTCCCCGCCGTCCGTCGCCGAAGAGGATGCGGTTCCTTTCGTAGTCCAGGATGTAGTGGCGGGAGCGGGAGTCGGATTCGTAGAAGTTCTCCACCCGGTGGTAGCGGATCCAGACCTCCTCCCGCCCCCCCTCCGAGGGAACGGTTCGTATGGCGTCGGCCCCCTCTTCCCCTTTGATAATCTCTCTCTCGTTCTGGGGGGGAAAGGTCTCCTCCCTCACTTCCAGAAGAATACCGGGGAGCACGGGGGTACGGAGTATGGGATACTCCTGGAAGGGGGAACCGCTTCCCGAGCCTATGACGTCCCCCCGGAAGGTCCGGCAGTGGGATCCGTACACCGCATTGGGATAGATGTTTTTCAGGAGGGGGCTGGATTCGAAACTGCCGCTGACGAAGACGACCCGGAGCCAGCAGAGGCTTCTGCCGAACTGCTCCCATGCGCCCCACTCCTCGGGGAGATCGAATTCCACGAACCCGGAGCGATGAAAGGAGTCGGTATAGTCGTTGACGTTGATTTTTGCCCACTCCCCTTCCAGGCAGCACTCCCAACGCAGTGAGATCTGCCGTCTGCCCGCCTGGACAGGCCGGTCCGCATAAAAATCGTCACGCCCGTCCGCCTCGTCCAGTTCGAAGAACAGGGAAGGCCGTTCCGGGGGCAGGGGCTTTTCAAAGCCGATGCTAACCGTGGGAGCCCCCTCTTCGTTCAGGGAGACCAGACGCAGGGCCGGGGGCTCCTCCCCCCTGTCCAGGGCCAGGAAATTCTCCCGCAGCCCCCTGCTGAAATTTTCGTAGGAGTAATCGGAATGGACCAGCACATCCTCCAGCGCCCGGAAACCCGCATCGTAGGTCAGGCGGAGCCGTGAAAGGAGGGGGGGAACGATTTTTTCGGAAAAGTACCATGACCAGGCACCCCCCTTCTCCCGGGAGTAACCGCCCCCCTTACCCATATCGTCCACGGCGATGCGAATGCGGATCCATAATCCCTCCTGGCCGTTAACTTCCCGGGGGACAAGATCGGCGGGACAAAGAAAGGAAACCGTGCCGGACCTTGTGAAAGCCAGAGTGCCGTCCCGGAATTCCCACTCCCCGGAGGAGGAAGCCTGCCCCCCCGGCCGGGAAATTCCCAGAATCATCCAGTCCCGGCCGTCCCAGTACTCATAACGCATGGTCAGTGTGTCCGCGGGCAGGGAGGGTTTGACCGCTTCGTTAAGGAGTAGATGGAGGGAAATACGGGCTCCCCCTTTGGAGAGGACCTCCCCGGCGGCGATATAGAGGATATCGTCCACCACGGGGTTGTCCCCGAAGGGAAGGAAATCCTTATCCAGATCCAGCCTGGTGAAGCCTGTGGAGTTGAAAAAGCAGTAATCGGGACTAAGGCCGTCGCCTGAGAAGAGGAGCCGGGAGGAGAGGGATCGGATGTCAAAGGTGCGGGAGTCCTCGGGCAGGGACTCGATCCGCCCCCGGACGAACCAGTTCTCACGCCCCTCCAGGGTATGGGCCTCAATCTCCAGGGGCCCCTTGAAGTAGACCCGGTTGTTAATCCTTTTCTCACCGGGCAGATAGTACTCCCCTTCCAGGGGGTTCCAGCGGCTCCCATCCCAGAATTCCCACTGGAAAAGACGGATGAATTCGTTGTCCGCGGAGAGAACTTCGCTCATCTGATCCGCGGCCAGGCAGATCGTATTGGGATCCCGGAGGAGGCGGAAGGAATCGGAGCCCAGATAGAGAAATCGCTCCACCTCGTCGGCGGCATGGAAGAGGAAGAAACTGCCCGACCGGTTGTTAAGACTTTCCGAATGATCCGTTATGCGGGTTCCCGTCCGGCTGATGCAGGAGACGGGAGGATTGTCCTGGACGGTCAGGCTTTTTTCCGTTTCAAAGGTCACCGCCTCCTGTCCCTCGGAGCGGGCGGTGGATACCTGAAAGCCCCGGGGGACTTCTATATTGCCTCCGTAGCCGGCCACGGGCTGAAATTGAAGGAGCACCCGGGAGGCCTGGGGAGGGGTCAGGGTAAGCCCCATAAGATCCAGAAGGGCCAGGTAGGTTTTCTGGGGAACCCGGTTCAGCCGGTACATGACCATCTCCGTCATCCAGGCGAATAGCTCCACCAGGGTCATTCCCGGATCGGAGGGATTGTGATTGGTCCACTCCGGGGTATAGTGGGGGATAAGGGACCGGGCTTCCTCGAGAATGTCTTTGTAGGTCTTGTCATCCAAATTGGGACTGGGTATCAATTTCGCCTCGCTCAAGATAAAAGGGATAAACCATGTTAAAGTAGGTGTTCACAGAACGGAGAAGATAGGAGATAGCCACATGGAACCTTGTCTCGTCATCCGGATCGGTGCGGACATTCACCTCCTTAAGGATGATCCGGTGCTCCCATCTGGTCAGGGCCTCTTCTACGTAGTACTGGGCCAGGGCCCGGGTGCGGCTGTTGTTGGGAGCGAAGACCAGGGAATTCAGATCGCAGCCGAAATCGGGACGCATGACCCGCTCCCCCTTCGCCGTTCCCAGGATAATACGGATGGACTCCTCCACCGACCTCTGGCCACCGGTCATTCCCAGTCCTCCCCGGGAATCGGGACCGAAGCCGAGGGAAAATCCCTTTCCCAAAAATGAATCAGTCAAGAAGTACCTCGTAATTATGGTTTATTTTTACGAGAATAATATTTCCCAATCCACCCGATTTGACCAGAGTACACCTGGATACACTCCAAGGGT
>QKAI01000060.1 GCA_003246505.1 Spirochaetaceae bacterium
CCACAGCATAGGCCAGGTCCTTCCTTTGCGCAAGTCCGCATTGCCCCCAAAATGGGATACCTCCCATTGTATTCGGCCCATGGTATGTCGGATAATAGTAATAAGGGGGTACATCATGCTCCTTGGAATGGGCATAAACCTTCTCGGCGGGTTATGTCTTTTTCTCTTCGCCATCCTGGAGATGAATCGACATATAACAGCCATTGCGGGAAACCGGATTAAGGGAATACTTCTAAAGGTGACAAAGAATCCCCTGAGGGGTTATCTGGCCGGCCTGGGAATAACCCTTCTGAACCAGTCCTCCTCGGCAACCACGGTCATGGAAGCCGCCCTGGTCGGGATGGGATATCTTACCTTCCGTCAGAGTATCGCGGTAACCCTGGGAGCTGAACTCGGGGCAACGCTCCTGCCTCAGCTGGTCGCCTTCCCCGGGTTTACCCGTCTTTTCCCCCTTTTCCTTCTCTCCGGATTGGTACTCAGCGGGACGGCGAGGAGAAAGCGTTATCGCCATATTGGATTCTCTCTCTTCGCTTTCGGACTGCTTTTTCTGGGGTTGGAGGTGATGATGTCCTCCGTCGCTCCGCTGAAAGATTCGGAAACCTTCCGGATTATTCTCAGGGATATGGATAGCCCCCTCGCGGGTATTGCGGGAGGCTTGCTCTTTACCATGGTTATCCAGTCGGCCAATGCGACCGTGGGGCTAACCATTGCCATGGCCATGGCCGACACGATGACCCTGGAACAGGCCGTCCCCATTACCATGGGGGCCGCCATAGGGACCTGCATCACCGCGGTGCTGGGAAGCGTCACCCTGAACCGGGAAGCGAAAAGATCCGCCTATATCCATATTGTCTTTCAGAGCTTCGCCGTACTCTGGGTCTATCTTCTTATCCGGATCCCCTATGACGGGGACTCCCTCTACTACCGTTTACTCAGGTCCCTGTCATCCTTCCTTTTCCACAGCACCAATACCGCCCGGCTCATCGCATTAAGCTATACCCTGCAGCCCCTGATCAATCTTATCCTGCTGCTTCCCCTTATGAAGTTTATCCTTCCCCTGTTTGATTATATAATCCCCCCCCGTGAAAGCCCGGAAAGGATAGGAGTTCATTTTCTCGATGAGAGCCTCATAGGGAGAAACAACAGTCTCTCCCTGGAAATGGTGAGAAGGGAAATCCAAGGGGTCACGGGCATGGTAGGGAGGATGGCGCAGGAACTGGAGGACATATTTCATGACTGGAACCGGATTCACCTTGACCGTACGGGGGAACTCTACGGAAGGGTGGAATCTCTTAACGGGGAGATTATTCGTTTCCTGGCCAGGCTTTCCCAGGAGGAGCTTTCCCGTAGAGAGTCGTCGGCCTGCATGAACTATATTTACATTCAGCACGGACTCTCATCCATCGGTGATATCCTGGATAAAAATATCGGGGCTCTCATATCAAAACAAATCGATTTGGGTCTCAGTTTCTCCGGGGAAGGATATGGAGAGCTGGAGGGGCTGATCGAAAGAATCGTCCAAAATATGGAATCCCTTGGAAGGGCCGTGGCCGAGGGTGACCGGGCGGCTCTGGAGTCCCTTCACCGGGAATACCGCCGGGGGGAGGAGGAGGCGTTCAAGCAATCCCATATAGAACGTCTCCACCGGGGAATGGCAGAATCCATAGCCACGTCGGCGGTGCATCTGGACCTGATAACCCATCTCTCCCGCATTAACGGGCATATTCACAGAATCACCGGGAGATTTATCCATACGCCTTGACAGGGGACTATGTTTCCCTTAAAATGACGCACAGTACGACAACGTTGTCGTACTGTCGGGAGATTTCTTAAGAATGGTTACAATCAAGGATATTGCCAGGGAAACGGGATACTCCTTTAAAACGGTAAGCCGGGCTCTGAATGGGGAAAAGGGTGTTTCCGAGAATACGTCCCGGCTGATACTTGAAAAATCCGAATCCCTCGGATATGTGGCCAACACGCTGGCGGGTAGTTTAAAAAGCGGAAAGACCGGACTGATAGGAATACTCACCGGCCAATTGGGTCTGGGCATCAAATCCAGTAAGTTGTACGCCATACAGCGGGAGCTGGAGAGATCGGGTAAAAAATCTCTTCTCTCCTGCACCGATCTGGAACCGGAAAAATTGCGTGAAACCCTCCCCCCCCTCATGTCCCTGGTCGACGGGGTCATTGTTCTTCAGCCCCCCAACAGTGCTTCGCTCAACGCCCTGCTGAAGGGTTACGGCAAGCCCATTCTGCTGGTGGACGGGTACTCTCGGGACTTACCCTCCCTGACCATTGACAGGGAACGGGGCGTACTGGAAGCCCTGAGCCAGCTTCATTCCTCCTATGATACGTTCCTTTACTTGAATTCCCTTCCCGGAAGGAAGGAAGACGGTCGCTACAAGGGGTTTGTCAAATTTACTTCCGGATTGGATCCGGCGAAAGGATCCCATATCATACCTATCGAGGGCTTCACCTTTGAAGAGGGATATCATCTGGCCATAGGCATGGGTAACCTTGATCGGGGACGAACTCTCATCCTCTGTACCAACGACCAGATCGCCATGGGGGTGATGAAAGCCTTCTACGAAAGAAATATTCCCGTTCCCGCCAGGGCCGGCATCATAGGGTTTGACGGAGATGCCTACGGCCCCTACATATACAGAAGTCTCGCCACGGTGAAGCAGCCCGTGGATGAGCTGGGAAAAATGACCGTGGAGATTATGGAAAATCTCCTGAGGGGAACGGCGAGGCGCAGGGAGTTCTCCCTGACCACCCGCTTCGTTCCCGGTGAATCGGTATGACAACCTTCTAAAGGAGTTAAAATAGAATGAAAAAGAAGTATGTGATCGTCGGACTGGGAAGCCGTTCCAAAATGTTCTCTCAGGCCATTCTCAAGGATTATGCCAAGGAAGCGGAACTGGTGGGTTTGTGCGATATCAATATGACCAGAATGGAATGGCACAATAGGAATTTCCAGGAAAAATACGGCGTCCCCCCCGTCAAAATGTATCACAGCAGTGATTTCGACAGGATGATCGCCGAACAGAAACCGGACAAGGTTATCGTCACCACCATGGACAGGACCCATCACCGCTATATCTGCCGGGCCATGGAACTGGGATGCGACGTGATCACCGAAAAGCCCCTGACCACGGATGCGGAGAAACTCAATCAGATTTTCAAGACCAAGGAAAGGACGGGCAAGGACCTGACGGTCACCTTCAACTACCGGTACAGCCCCCGAAACACCAAGGTGAAGGAGCTGATCCAGAAGGGTGAGATCGGCGATGTGATATCCGTTCATTTCGAGTGGCTTTTGAATACGAGGCACGGGGCGGATTACTTTAGGAGATGGCACCGGGACAAGAACAACTCCGGAGGTCTTATGGTTCACAAATCCACCCACCACTTCGACCTGATGAACTGGTGGCTGGACGACTATCCCGTGGAAGTCTTCGGCATGGGGCGGCTCGCCTTTT
>QKAI01000309.1 GCA_003246505.1 Spirochaetaceae bacterium
TGGAAAAGCAGAGCACCCATGTCGACGCCGTGGGGGGAGCTTCCATGACCAGCGGCGCCATCATGAAGGCTAACGCCGCCGCCCTGGCCAAGGCCTCCCTCATTCAGACCGAGGGGGAGAAGGTCAGCGGCATCAACGCGGCCTATGACGTGGTCATAATCGGCGCCGGCGGTGCCGGAGAGGCAGCGCAAGTACAAAATGATCGAATCGGAAATGCAGCGCGTGGAGGAAGCGATCGCCCTGGAACCCAGAGGGGACCTCATGAAGGGGTGGCAGGAAACCCTCAAAAAGGAATTCGATGACCATAAGGCATCCGGCGCGGACTATCTCTTCGACAGTCCCTCCCTCCACAAGATCCAGACCTACGACGGGGGAGACTACGTGGGCGACCCGGAGATAATCGACACCTACGGGGACCATACGGTCGAAGCCTTCCACTTCCTCGAAGATCTGGGAACCCACTGGACGGACAACGTGGTAGCCATGATCGGCACCGTATGGGTCCGGGCAAATAAGGTGCCCGGGGACCAGGGAACGGAATTCGTCAACCCCCAGAAGGCCTATATCGAGGCCAACGGCGGCGAGATCGTCGTTGATTCCGATGTGAAGGAGATCATCCGGGAGGGGGACAGGGTAACCGGAGTGCGGGGTGTGACTACCGGAGGGATTCCCTTTGAGTACAAAGCGACCAAGGGCGTCATCCTCGCATCGGGCGGTTTCGGGGCCAATGTGGAAATGCGCCAGGAGTACAACAAATTCTGGCCGACCCTGGACGCCTCGGTGGAAACGACCAACCATTCCGGCGCCACGGGTGACGGTATCCTCATGGCCACCGCCATCGGCGCGGATACGGTGGGCATGGAATGGATCCAGCTTATCCCCATCTACTACTCCAAGACCGCATCCATTTACATAGGCAATATCGAAAACGTCATCATGGTGAATCAGGACGGGAACCGTTTCGGAAAGGAGGACGGCCGCCGGGACGAGGTGTCCGCCGCGGAGCTTGAGCAGGAGAAGAAGGGTATGTTCATGACATACAATCCCGCTACCAACAACCTTCTGACCCCCGTTCTCTTTGTGAAGTTCAAGGGCAGCCCCAACTCCTACTCCGGATCCACCGTGGCGGAGCTGGCCGCCGACATGGGCGTACCCGCGGAAAACCTGGAACGGGCGATTGCCGAATACAATGGGGGACGGGAAAACGCAAACGACAGGTTAGGCCGTTCCATCTACGGAGAAGCCTTTGACGTGACCGCGGACACCATCCACGCCACTTGGACCCACCCCTTCGTCCACCATACCATGGGGGGCGTCAAGATCAACAACAAGGCCCAGGTCATCGACGAGGAGGGGAAGGTCATACCCGGCCTCTTCGCCGCCGGTGAAGTGACCGGAGGAGTGCACGGAACCAACCGCCTCGGAGGCAATGCGATCACCGATATCGTAGTATACGGACGCATCGCCGGACAGAGTGCGGTAAAGTAGGACATCCTCTTCCGAGCATGGCCTCTCAGGATCCCCCGTTTTCCCGTTCATGACGGGGACGGGGGATCACTTCGTTTCCCGTAGCCCCGGGGGGTGATCATCCTGTTTCCGGAGCGGAAGGTTTCCGAATTACCGATAATCAACGTGGTGCCCATGTGGATATCCTCCGCCAGGGCCAGTTCCCCAAGGGATACGACGCGGACCGACTGCTCCTGCCTGTAGGCGTTCATCACAATGCCCACGGGGGTGTCCCCCGATCGGTGCTTCAGGAAAATCCCCGGCGTCTCCCCAAGGAGTTCCCCCCTGTTTTTCCCCCGGGGATTGTAGAGAACGGTCACGAAATCCCCCTCCGCGGCCAGTTCCAGACGCCGACGGATAAGGCCTCTTTCGGTAAGGAGGTCGCTCAGGGAGATGACCGCGAAATCATGGATGAGGGGAGCGCCGAGCAGAGCGGCGCAGGCCGTGGCCGAAGTGATTCCCGGAATGATCCGGACGGAATCCCTCTCCTCCTCCGGGAGAAGCGCCAGGACCAGGCCGGCCAGGCCGTAAACTCCCGGATCCCCCCCGCTGACCAGGGCCACCGAAGCCCCCTCCCGGGCTTCCCCGATGGCCGCCCGACAGCGTTCGGTTTCCTTCCTCATGCCATTGGAGATGATTCTCTTCCCCTCCAGAAGCGGTCCCAGAAGGTCTAGGTATGTCCTGTAACCGGCCACGGTGCCCGCTTCGGCGATTGCCTGGACGGCGGCGGGGCTCATGTGGTCCGGATGTCCCGGACCGGTACCGACGACGGTCAGTTTTCCCTTCATATGGCATCCTCCTCGGCCAGGGCTATCGTCACGCCCCCGTAAGCCCTGCGGGGCATTATCAATTTCGTGTTCCGCCCCCCCAGAAGGGCGCAGGGTTCGCTGACCCCGGGCAGCCCGAGCTGCCTCCGGGCCGCTTCGGATACGCTGTCGAAGCAACGGCTGTTCTCTATGGTCCGGGAATCGATGAAGAGCAGGGGGATATCCATCCTATCCAGAGCTTCCCGTAGTCCCCGCTCATCCCGTTTTATGTCCACGGATACGGCCTGCCTGATCCGGTCCGGTTCAAGCCCCACTTCCTTCAGGGCTTTTTTGACAGCCCCCTCCACCGCTTCCGCCTCCACGCCCCGGCGGCATCCCAGGCCCAGGATGATTTTCCTGTTCGTTTCCGATGCGGTGGTTATGACCGGCTGAGTTCCCAGCACCCCCGCGGTCCGGGCCGCTAACCGGTTCGCCCCCCCCTCGTGCCCGGACAGGGCGGCGATGGAGAAGCGCCCCGCGTCATCGATGACGACCACGGCGGGATCGGTATGCTTGTTCCCGATGTGGGGGGCGATGACCCGGTAGACGATCCCCAGGGACATGATGTAGACATGCCCGTCGAAGGAGTGGAAATTCTCCCCCGTCCAACGGCTGACCTGTCCCTTCCCCCTCAGATCGAAGAGGGAACAGCCGGAAAAATGGGGTTCCAGGCGACGGGCCAGATCCCGGCCCTTATCGGTGATATGGCAGATGGCCAGCCTCATGGCCTCCCCTCCCGGAACCCGTGGGAGAAGGCGGCGTCGTAGAGTTTCGACTTTTCGTATTCGCAGTCCAGAACGGAACCGACGAAGATCAGGGCCTGCCGGGTGATTCCCCCTTCCTCCACCAACTCCGGAAGCCGGTCCAGGGTGCCCCGCAGGATTTTCTCTTCCGGCCAGGAGGCCCGGTAGACCACGGCCACCGGGGTGTCCCCCCCGTAGGAGGGCAGGAGTTTCTCCCGGACTTCCCCGGCGCGGTCCACGCTTAAAAAAAGGATCATGGTGGAGCGGGACCGGGCCAGGAGGGAGAGATCCTCCGCCGCCGGGGTGGCCGTTCTCCCCGCGATTCTCGTGAGGATCACCGTCTGGCTGATCCCGGGCAGGGTCAGCTGCCGCCTCAGGGCGGCGGAGGAGGCCTGGAAGGAGGAAACGCCGGGGAC
>QKAI01000364.1 GCA_003246505.1 Spirochaetaceae bacterium
ACAGGGGCACCATAGGGGTGTCCAGCGAACAGGGAAAGGGCACGAGCTTCCAGATCCGGCTTCCCCTCATGGATTCACCGGATACCTGATTTCTTTCATCATTGAACCCTTCAGGTACAAAATAAACAATATGAACCATAAAAGTTCAATTGACAAATTTTGAACTATAATAGTACAATATAAATCATGAGCGTGGTCGCCCTTATTGCGGACATCATCAAATCCAGGGAAATTCCCCGGCGGAGCGAATTCCAGAAGGGGCTGGGGGAAAAACTCAAAACCCTCAGCGGCCGGGGGAACATTATCTCCCCCTACACCATCACCCTGGGCGATGAATTCCAGTCCCTCTATGGCAGCACCCGGGGCGTCCTCCAGGACATCATGGAGATCCTTCTGTTTCTGCATCCGGTCAAACTGCGGGTGTCCCTGGGCATAGGGGAACTGAACACGGACATAAACAGTGAGAGCGCCCTGGGCATGGACGGGCCCGCCTTCCATATGGCCCGGGAGGGTCTGGAGGAGCTGAAGAAAACGGACAGGTCCATCGTTCAGATATACGACGGGAACGGGGACGGGGATCTGGAGTTCATCAATAAGGGACTGGCGTTGACTATAGCGGAAATCGACAATTGGAAGTATAATACCCTCAAAACCTTTACGGGACTCCTGGGGGGCAGAAAAATCAACGAGATCTATCCGGAAATCAACATCACACAGCGGGGGGTCTACAAACTGATTCGCACCAACCGTATCGAGAATTACGTGGACTATTTCCAGGCCCTGAACGACAGGCTCCGCGCCAGGTACGGCGAATGACCCCCTACGCCCTCTTCTATCTCTTCGACTGCCTTCTCCTGGTGCGGGCCCTGACCCAGTGGTCCGACCGCCCCCTCGTCGGCATAGGGAGAAACCTCGCCCTGGCCCTTCTGGAGCTGATCCTGCTGATCCCTGTTCTCTCCTCCTTCCCCGCGGCCCTTCTCATCCTCCTCACCCTCGTCCTCTACCGGCTCACCGTGGCTCTCACGGAGGGGAGGACAGAGAATCTGTTCCGGGCCCGCCTTATCCAGCTGGCCCTCCTCATTCTGGGGGCGAGCACCCTCTTCGGCATCGCCCCGGGGGAGATCCGTTTCATTCCGGGCCTGTCCGCCCTCCTGGAGGGGCTCCTGGGGGCAAATCTCCTGACCCGGAACGTGAGGGTTCCGACACTGGGGAAGCTCCTGGTCTACCTCTTCGGCCTGCTTCTCACCGTGGTCGAGACAAACCATGCCATACGGGCGGTGCTGAAAAGCATCAACGCCTCCCCGGTAAGGGACAGGGCGTCCGTTGCTTCCGGGGAGGGTAAGGAGGACACGGTGGAACTGAAGAGGGGCAAGATCATCGGAGCCATAGAGCGGACCCTCTTTTTCTTCTTCGTCCTGACCGGCAACTACACCTCCATAGGGTTCATCCTGGCGGCGAAGGGCATCACCCGGTTCAAGGAGTTGGACGACAAGGAGTTCGCCGAGTATTTTCTCATCGGGACCCTGCTTTCCAGCTCCCTCTCCCTCTTCTGCGGGGAACTTATCAAGAGGCTCATCGTAACTTTCTAGGAATGGCTTTATGATGTCGCCATACCCGATGTGGGAGTACAGTTTTTCAGTCCTGTTGTTGTATCCCCCTGCAAGTTCAAAAGAAAATCTGCTCTTATACATCCTGACAAGTCCAATTCCCATGATTGTAAAATACCCTTTCTGTGATCAATACAGCTTCTCTAAGGGCTCTCACTTTACTACGATTGTTCCCCGGAGCGGGAATCCTGCCTGACTGTCCCCGCCAGATCCGCCGTTCCCGCCGGCTCATGCCCATTACTTCGATCCGGCTCCAGTGAAAATAGTACGCCAGGTGGGCCGCCTCTCCGTATACGTCTCCGGAAAGGCGGCTTATGCTTCCCCCGGGAGGTGAAGCTCCACTTGGTTCTCTCCGCCGCATCCGCAGCTGACGTTTATACGGCGCATGACGCCGTTGTTCAGCTGGTTGTACATGTCCACCTGGAAGGTGAAGTCCGTGGGGGAGAGTTTGGCTATCACGCTGTTGTTTTTTGGGGTTATAATTGGCAAGCCCGCTGCGGGGTGTCGGGATCTTTCTGTGGGTTTTACTCAGGGGCCGGGCTGCTCCGGGCTCCGCTGTTCGCTCCGGCCTCCTCGTCGCGTTGCTCCTGCGGGGTCTGGCTTCGCCACCCTCCGTATCCCTTTTTGTGAAAGAATTCACCACGGGGGCTTTGGGGTGCGGCCTCTGGAGTAGAGCTCTGGAGTCGTGGAAAACGAAACGGTTTACATCATCTCCTGCAAATACCACTATTGATAAACTAACGCCCCTGTTGAGCTGTCCGGCCATCCGGGTTGAAACGACATCATAGGGGTTAACCGAAGTGTTTTGACTACTGTCGCCGGATCTGCTCCTTCTGACTTACGTTTTGTGTGGTAATAAATCGATCGTCAGATTGAGGACTTTTTCTTTATTGAAAAATGAATTTGCGCAAGATATTATACGTTATCGATGAAAAAGCAGTCTGTGCTTTTTGGTCTTCATCATCATTATTACTGTTCAGTATCGTAGACTTTTTAAAATCCAAAGATGACTCTTTCCCTTCTCTGTAGGACAGGCATGTCCGTTTTCTTTTCAAATCGCCAAAATCGCCGGTTTCGTTACTATTTCAGCAAGATTTTCTTTTAGAATATTATGTATTTCCCCTAAGGGGAATTCACAATTTTTCTTTTTTCAGACTTAAAAAGCCTTTCCGATAATAAGTTGCCACTACGCCCTATTCTTCCGGCTGTGAAATCACCGTTCTTGTTACAAAGGGCAACAGAACCCGATCTCCACGAAAGAGGAAATAATTCATACTGCCGATAATCGGAGACATCTCTATTTCAGTACTTTTAATGACATAGCGATCTTCATATAGATGCTCTTCCCTACCGGGATCATAAGACTCTATGTTATAGATTTCAGTTTCTGGATCATGACCTATTTCATATTGCCATCTTGATGATTCGGCTGAAACCTGATAATAATTATATTCTTTTAAAATTCCATCGAGAAAGCTAAATGTGTAAAATGTATCCGATTTAAGATAATTATAGCTAACTTCCTCGCTTACTCGATCATCTAAATATGCTAATCTTCTCTCACCATAATCAAGAAGGCCATAAGAGAAATCACTTTCAATTGAGACTCTAATATCACTATTGGAACCCTCCCGCTTAATTACAATTTCGTCCTCTCCAATTAGCTCAAAAAATCTATCATTTTCTTCCCGTATTAACTCTCCATCTGAGTTATATCTTCTTTGCTTAAGAACAATGTTATTATCAGCTTCTCTTTCAACGAAATACTGAGGATACTGCCACATTAATTTTAAATCAGATCGCTCTCCGTCATCGTCGTCCCAAGATTTCATGTCAGGAGAAGCCCAATAAGTTTT
>QKAI01000094.1 GCA_003246505.1 Spirochaetaceae bacterium
TCCTTTTTGCCGCTGTCCCGGAGCATGGGCCCGGAAACGGGGAGGCAGGTCCTGCCCGAGGCGGCCACGATCACATCCCCCTCGAAGGTAACGTCCAGAACTCCCAGGGCCTTGGCGTATTCCCAGGCCTGGACCAGGTAGACCGGTTCCCCGTCGGCGTTGGCCAGAACTGTGGGATAGGAACCCCGGGGGGCAAAGCCGTAGGCGTCCAGACCATCCCCGAGCAGGGTATGGGAGTCGCCGGAAACGATCACGTCCACGTCGGTTACCTTAGACGCCCAGGCCGAGGAGGACTCGTAGGTGTCATGGCAGAGCACGATGATCTTCCCGATCCTCTGCTTCTTCAGTTCGTCCACGTACTTCTGCACCGTGGCGGCCTCGTCCAGAAAGGCGATCCCGTCGCTGGGGCTGGAGGAGTTCCTCGTCTTCTCCGCAATGGTCAGACCGATGATGCCCACCTTCTGCCTGCCGAACTCCTTGACGATGTAGGGAGCGAAATCGCCCTCCAGAACATTGCCCGCAGCGGGTACCACGTTGGCGCTGATAACGGGAAAGTCCAGTCTGGCGATGTACTCCGCCAGGAACTCGTCCCCCAGATCGAATTCATGGTTCCCGATGGCCATGGCCTCGAAGCCCATGGTATTGAGAAGATCCGCCTCCGTATCCCCGTTGAAAAAGGTGAAATAGGTGGTTCCCATGATGGAATCGCCGGCGTGGAGGGTCAGGACATTCTCCGTCTCCCCCCTGTATTTGCCGATGAGGGAGGCGATTTTATCCATGCCTCCGAGCTGCATCCGGACCTCTCCCAGGGCCGGGACATTGATATCCCCGGTCACCGATTCCACGTGGGAGTGGGAGTCGTTGATATGCAGGATGCGGAGACTCAGGGTTTTGCTGCCCAGGGTCATACAGCCGGACAGGGCGATGAGCGCCGTCAGCCCGAGGGCCAGAAACCGAACAGGGAATAGCTTTTTCATAGTTTCCTCCATAGAGACTACAGTCTATAAATAAATATAGTTTCAAGATTAGAAGAATGTCAGGGGGAGGGCTCCCTTTTATTAAAAAACACTGACAATCTCCACATAAACCGCTCATACAGTCCGGGGGGACAGATCATTCAGGCCGATCCGGGGATGGGTGTACTGCTGCTCCCGGGTCAGCTTGAGGGTCCCCACCTTCACCGCGTTGGAGGGGCACCAGTGCAGGCAGGCGAAGCAGTTGGCGCACCGGTCGCCCCAGAGGGGAGCGGCCCCTTCCCCGGGGAGAGTGATGTTTCCCTGGGGGCAGACCCGGGCGCAAACGCCGCAGCGGGTACATCCATCCGGGGAGGCTCCCTTCTCACCGATGCGGCAGGGCCCCGTGTAGCTCCAGCGCATGATCCTCCGGGCGGGATAGGCCCAACCGGGGGCCCGGTCCTCCCGCACCGGACGCCCCTCCCCGATCAGCCGGCCTATCCGGGAAGCCCGGGCGTCGGCATGGCTCAGCACGGCGGGCTGCTTCTCCGGGGGCGTGGGAAAGCGGACGCTGTTGCCGGGCATCACCTGGACAAAGCTCCAGGTCAGCTCCCTCTCCCGTAACGCCAGGATCCGGCGGACCTCCTCCAGGGCGGGACCTGCGATCCGGCCCGCGGTGCCCACAGCGAAGAGGCGGCTCTCCCGGGGGATCGCGATCCTCTTCAGCAGGGCTCTGACCGGCTCGGGGATATCCAGGAAATAGACGGGAAACACGAAGCCCACCAGATCCGCTCCGGCGGCGGGGTCGGGGCCGCTCAGCAGTTCCGCCGTGACCATGGTGATGCGGCCGCCCCCCAGTTCGCCCAGGATCCCCCGGGCCAGGGCCAGGGAGTTCCCCGTACCGGAAAACACGAAAATCTCAACACTTCTTTCAAACATAATTAACTCCATATATTTGCATTTATGCACATTTATGCACATATCATGATAAAAAAACTACAGCTCCCCGCACTCGGGGCAGAACTCCTTCAGGTAGGAGCGGAGAAATCCTGCCATACCCTCCAGCTTGGCCAGGATATTCCTGCCGTTGATGAAGTAGTAGGTGTACCTTCCCCTCTTCTCGGTTATCACCATGCCCCCCTCGGCCATCTGCTTCAGATGGCGGGAGATGACCGACCGGTCCTGGGGGAAAGCCTCGGCGATCTCCCCGATGGAGCTCTCACCCTTCATGGCCAGATGGCGGAGGATCTGCACCCTCACCGGTTCGGAGAGGACTTTGAAGAAATCGGAATTGAACAGCTCTTCCAGCTGATCCGCCTGGGGTAATTCGGCCATGTCATACTATATATGCAAAAAAATGCACGCGTCAACCCTTCAAGCTCAGCTCAGGGCGAAGATGACGTTTATGTCGATGAAATCCTCCCGGGATCCGGGTGTGTATTCGGCACGGCGCACCGCGTCCAGGGCGGCCTGATCCAGAAGATCGTACCCAGAGGAAGCGCAGACCAGGGCGTCTGTGACGGCGCCGTTCGTCCCAATCCATACGCGGCAGAGAACCTGCCCCTCGTAACCCTTTTTCCGGGCCTTGTAAGGATAGGTCACGGTCAGCTCCGATATCAGGGAGGGAGGGAAGGCGACAGGCTCGGATGGTACGGACAATGTGGGGGAAAATTCCCCGGGGGGAGAGGATTCCCCCGGCTCCGTCCGGTTTTCTGCGGAAACTGTTTCCGCCGCACGAGTCTCTTCCGCCGGAGTGTCCTGCTCCCACTCGGGGATCGCTTCCGGCTTCCGTACCGGGGAGAGGGGCTCCTCCCTCACCGGCTCCGGAGCCGGGAAAGCTTTCGGAGGGGACGGAGCAGGGGGAAGGGTCAGGGAAACGGCCAGGGGAACCGGATCGGAGCTCTGGGGGGCTGGCCATTTATGCAGGGCGAGGGTTGGGAGGAGAATGCCGTGGAAGAGGAGAGACACCCCCACGGCGGTTTTCATGGGTGACCTTAGTAAGTCCACGCCGCCTGGACGCCGAAGACTCGCCCTTCCGTGGGATAATAGGCATCACTCAGGGTCCAGGAATTATAGTACACATAGGACGGAGTCCGGCAGTCTAGCAGGTTGTCGCCGAAAACGGATAGGGTAATACCGGAATCGGACGTCCAATCTACTTTGGCTCCGATATTGTTACGACCCTCAATCTGATTCAGATCATTCGCCTCGTCCCCGCCCCTGTAATAGGAAGAGTACCAGGTTCCATTGGTGGTAAGAGTAAAGCCTGCGGGCAGGTTAACCTTAACAGAACCTGTAACCTTATGGGGAGAGACGAGTGTTATCTGATTTCCCTTATAGGTTCCCGCAGCATATGTACCATTGACATAGGAGTATCCTCCGCTCAGATCAAATATCCCGATTTCATAGGAACTGCTGAGATTGACACCCCAACGCTGCCTCGGATCACCATTCACATTAAGGTAAGTATCCGGATCAACATAAAGCTC